>NZ_JBVPQK010000212.1:0-4591 GCF_058197115.1 Bifidobacterium sp. POST2/T3 (B1) | reverse complement strand
GTGCGCGAGTATTCGGCGGGCGGACTGATCTTCGACCGGCATGACCGGGTGGCCATCATCGCCCGGCACTCCCGCTCAGGCCACCTGGAATGGTGCCTGCCCAAGGGACATATCGAGAAGGGGGAAACACCCGAGCAGACGGCGGTGCGCGAGGTTCACGAAGAGACTGGGATACTGGGCCGGGTAACCGATTCCATCGCCACCATCGACTACTGGTTCACCGGAACCAACCAACGGGTCCACAAGTTGGTCCATCATTTCGTCCTGCGGATGATCGGCGGCTCCCTGAGTGTGGAAGGCGACCCCGATCATGAGGCTGAAGATGCCATCTGGGTGGACTTCTCCGATCTGACCTCGGTGCTCAGTTACCCCAATGAGCGTAAAATAGCCTGGCTCTACGCGAGGAAGTACAAAAAACAGCCATGATCCAGACCCCCCTGCGCCCGAGCGGGCGCACCAGCCAGCACACTCATGCCTTCAATCGGTGGACCCGGTGGGCTCGAATCCTGCTAACGATCGTCCTTCTGCTGGCCCTGGTGATGGCTCCTTGGCATCCGGCACCAGCCCTGGCTGCCACCAATCATCAGAGCTCAGCCGAGGTGGCCCTGCGTTGGTCGACACCAGTGGTGACCGATAAGTCCGGCTACGCTCTGCGCGCCGCGGTGACCAACACCGCCAACCAGCCCATGGAGAATGCCCATCTGAGCGTGTCCACCAGCGCCCTTTACTCCTTCAGCTCCCGGGCCGACATGCAGGCCTGGTCCGAAGGCCACGCTCGCATCCCCACCCCGGACGTGCTGGGTACGCAGACCGTACCGACAATCCCGGCAGGGCAGAGCGTCGAGGTTGCAGTCAACGTGCCGGCTGATCAAGACGCGATCAAGAAGATGACCAGCTGGGGGCCCAAACCTGTCCGGCTCTCCCTGAGCGACGATCAGGACCAGGTCCTGGGCGACGTGTTCACCTTTCTGACCCGGACCTGGGATGGCCTGCCTACCGCAGGCACCCCCGCCCTGGCCCTGACCATGGTCATGCCGCTGACCTCCTCGGACTGGAACATTGACGACAAGGCCATGACGGCGCTGATGACCCAGTCAGGTTCGGGCAACGATAAAAACCGGAGCGTGACACTGACCCGCCAGGGGGCCCGCCGCCAGGGGGATCAGAGCCAGCTGCTGGCCAAGCACGGGTCCCTGCAGGCCCTGGGCGATCCGGTCTATCTGTCCGCCTTCGCCAATCGTCCCCAGATCCAGGGGCTGATTCAGCCGGCCGACTTCGACATCACCGGGTATGCCTCCCAGAATCAGGACCGCTATGCCCGGGCTGGGGTCACGCCCGGATCCTGGAGCGCCAAGACCTCGGCCAAACTCTATGCCGACAGCGCGCCTGACACATACGCCTGGCAGGGCAGACAGGAGTGGACCGTGGAGTCCATCACCGCCGCCCGCCGTGCCGGCTATCAGACGGTCATCGCCCCCCAGGGCTTCGAAGTCGACGCCGGCACCTCCGCCCACACGGGCAAGTACACCATCGAAACCAAAGCCGGAAAGGTAACCGTCCTGTCGGCACAGCGCGAGCTCAGCAACCTGGCCAGGGGCCACCCCAGCTCCACACGTGCCACCGGGGAGCAGACCCAGGCCGGGCAGACGGCCCGCTTCATAGCCCAGAGCGCCTTCTATCAGATGGAACAGCCCTACGCCGAACGTTCCCTTCTGGTCTGCTTCGATACCGATGAAGACACCCAGCAGGCGGACCAGATCATGACCGAATTGGAGCATGCCCCATGGATCAGCCTGAAGTCCATGGACAACCTGATGCAGGCACCCGACTTCACCGGCGGGTCGTCGGGTCTGCTCAAGGCCCTGGAGCTCGACAACACCAAGGGCAGCGCCAAACATGGCGATGGACCGACAGGCACCCTGGACTCCCTGATCGCCAGCCGGGCTGAGATCGACCGGTTCGCTACCACCATCCTGGCTGACGGCAAGCAGGATTCCCAACCCACTGCCAGCGCCACGGCAGGCAAGACCGACAGCCAGGCCCTGGCCCGCCAGGATGCCGACACCACCGCCCGCCAGCCCAAGGATCCGCATCAATGGCTGAGCCAGCTGACCGCCGCCCATGACGACCTGGCTCTGAAGTCACTGGGCGGAACCGCAGCCGCCGCCGGTTTGGCCGATCAGGCCGAGGCCATGTCCCGCCGACTCCTGGATGGTGTCAGCATCACGCCCAGCGAATCTCTGAACGTCGTCAGCGAGACGGCCTCCATGCCAGTGACCGTCAGCAACAGCCATCCCTACCCTGTCCACGCCCGCATCAGCGCGCGAACCGACTCCATGGAGATCGTCACCTCGCGTATGGCGGAGGTGGTCATTCCCGCCCGATCAGAAGCCCAGGTGACCTTCAAGGTCAGAGTGGCAACAGCCGGCAGAGCCAATGTGGATATCGGTCTGCTGGATCGCCAGGGCCGACCCTTCGGCCAGGTGCGCCGGGCTCAGATCACCAGCAATCTACGACTGAGCGACATGAGCGGCCTGATCATTATTGTCATCGCCGTGCTTCTGGGACTTCTGGGGCTCTGGCGGCAGTTCCACCGTACGAAGGACCCGGACGAATGAGTTCCGTAGGGCGCAATTCCGCCATCATGGCCACGGGCACCGCGGCCTCCCGTGTGACCGGGCAGATCCGCACCATCCTGCTGGCAGCCGCCATAGGCACCACCGGAATCGCGGCCGACGCCTACCAGACCGGCGCCATGATTCCTCAGGTCATGTTCACCCTGATCTCGGGCGGCATCTTCAACGCCGTACTGGTCCCGCAGATCGTACGCACCCTCAAGGAGCGGGACGCAGCAGACCGGCTGAACAAGCTGATCACGGTCGCCATGGTCCTCCTGGCCCTGTTGACCCTGCTGCTGATGCTGGGCACCCCGGTGCTGACCACCATCTATCTGAACTCCAAGTGGAACCCGGCCCAGCGTGCCCTGGCCAACTCCTTCACCCTCTGGTGCATGCCGCAAGTGTTCTTCTATGGGCTCTACACGGTCCTGGGTCAGATCCTGGCCGCCAAGGGCCGGTTCACTGCATACGCCTGGAGCTCGGTGGGCGCCAACGTTATCAGCTGCCTGGGCTTCCTGGTCTTCATCTTCCTGTTCGGCAACGCCCGCAATCAGCCGGTCGGCTTCTGGGACGACGGTAAGGTGGCCTTGACCGCTGGAGCCTGGACCCTGGGCGTGGCCTTCCAGGCACTGGTCCTCTTCATCCCCCTGATCATGAGCGGCTTCCGCTATCGCCCTCGCTGGGGTCTGCGTGGAATAGGCCTGCGATCCATGGGGTCGGTAGCGGCATGGAGCATGTGCGTGGTCATCGTCGACCAGCTGGCCAACGTGGTCAATGCCCGCATCAACAACGGCGCGCCCCTTGAAGGCAACCCGTTTGACATCGCTGGCAACGGCTCCTATCAGAACGCCTACACCATCTTCATCCTGCCCTATTCCCTGGTAGCCGTCTCGGTCAGCACGGCCCTCTTTCCCAAGCTGTCCAAAGCGGTTTCGGACGGCCGCATCGGGGATGCCCGCAATGATCTGAGCCAAGCCCTGCGCAACGTCGGACTGGTCATGTTCTTCTTCGCCGCAGTCCTGTTGGCAATTCCAGTGCCCATCACACGAGCCCTGCTGCCCTCGGTAAGCGTCCATGAGTCTGTCCTTATCTCAGGACCGCTGATAACCCTGTCCCTGGGGCTGGTCCCCTCAAGCGCCTTCCTGCTCATTCAGCGCACCTTCTACGCCTTTGAGGATGGGCGGCATCCTTTCATCTTCGCAGCCGTCTCCAACAGCATCCAGGTAGCACTGGTTCTGGTATCCATACGCTTGTTCCCTCCCCGCTACTGGGCAGCGCTGGTAGGTCTGAGCCTGTCCCTGAGCAGCATCCTCAGTTTCCCTGCCCTGACTCACATGCTGCGCAGCCCCTTCCAGGGGAATCTGGACGAGCGGCGGATTCTGACCACTTACGCCAAGGCTTTCCTGGCTGCGGGATTGGCCCTGGCAGCCGCCCTGACAGTCAAGACCCCGGTGACTCACCTAGTCGGCGCCTGGATTCAGGGCCGACAGGGCCACATGAGCTGGGTGCAGGCACTCTTCATCTGCGTGGTCATCACCCTGCTGACGGCGGTCATCTATGTCGTGACCCTGGTAGCCCTGCGCACTGAGGAATTCACCCAACTCCTGATCGACCTGGCCCGTCGACTGGGCAGGGCAACCCGGCACCCCGTCCGCAGCATGGACGCTCTGCAGGGACGACCCTCCCGGCTGGCCGACCGCTCGGTCAGGGTGGTGCACTCCTCCTCCCCTGACTCCGCTCTGCCCGGCATGGACGCAGCACTGGAGAACTTCGAAGAGGCCCATGAGTCCGACGCTGATGGAGAATCCGCGATAGCCGGACCCCCACCGGCCCCTCCGACCCAGCAACCCGTTAGGATTGTACCTAGGAACAGCAAGGTCCACCATGGTGTCGCCAACTACAGGCGACGCCCCACTTCTGATGAGAGCTCGGCAACCATGAACGCGCATATCGGAGACACCATCCTCGGCAGA
>NZ_JBVPQK010000211.1:0-4773 GCF_058197115.1 Bifidobacterium sp. POST2/T3 (B1) | reverse complement strand
ATCACAGCTTCGCAATCGGCCTTTGATTTCAGTTCTCTCACTGAACTGCTCCTTTCCTGGAAAACCGTAACGGTCACTCAGTCTAGGGGACCGCTTTTTTCGGTAATGCGCCGCTGAGGTTACGGGGGTGTTTCATGCGAAGGTCCCGGCGCCTCCCTTGGGGAGAGACCGGGGCCTTCAAAAACATCAGCGTCCGCGCATGGCCTTGCGGCTGACGTGTATCTTGGTCGGATCGATGCCCTTGGGCATCCCCAAGGCGCTCTGCCGCTTTTGCAGGGTGACCAGCCGGTCGTTGAGGGTCTCCAGCTCAGTGGGTGTCAGCTTGATCTTCTTCTTGATCACGGTGCGCTGGAGCTTGTTGAGCGGGACCTGGTCAGGGCCGTGGCCCACGCTGATGCGGTAGATGGGGATGGCCGATCCGCGGGTGATGCGGCGGATCTTCTCCTCTTCGCGGTTCATGGCCTTGTTGACACGGTTGTAGTCGCCCTCGGCTATCAGGTAGACCCCGGTGCGGCCGGTGCCCCTCCAGACGGCGTCCTTGGTCTTGGCATCGATCCAGACGGGTTCCTGGGGGAAGGAGAAGCCTGCCTTGGAGATGCTGCTCAGCACGGCGGCGGCAGCGCCTGGACGGCCCTCCATCTTGGCGTAGCCGACCCTGTCGGAGCGCCTGGTCAGGGTCATGGTGGCCAGGAGCAGGCCGACCATAATGCCTAGAAGCACGGTCAGAATCCAGGACAACCAGCCGAAGTGGGCCAGCAGGCAGATCACGACTGCTATCAGTGTGGGCACCAGGATGGCCGCGGCCAGCAGCCAGGGAAGGGCCTTGTCCTCTGCGTGAGTAAATTGATAGATTTTGACGATCTGACTGATCGTGCTGTTCTTCTTTTTTGCCTTTTTGCCCTTGGTGTCCTCTGTAGCCATGCCATCCTCACTCGGAAACGTTCACTGGTTGACCAGTCTACCGCATGCCTAACGCATATTCAGGGGTCTGCCGTCAGCCTTGAGCAGGGCCTCTCCAATGGCTTCCGAGAAGGTGGGATGGGGGTGGATGAGCCCGGCTGCCCGGTGCAGGGGAATCTGGTTGCCCACCAGCTGCTGAGCCTCGGCAATATTCTCGGAGGCTTGGGGGGAGACCATCTCCAGACCGACCACTATCTGCTTCTCCATGTCGGTGGCTTGGCAGGCGGTGATCAGGCTGAGGGTGCCCTGCATGCCGCTCATGCGCATGCGCGAGTTGGACATCATAGGGTAGATGGTCTCCCTGACCTGGTTCAGCGATGGATCGTCCTCGGCTTCCTGACGGCTGAAGCCCACAGCTGCGGCCTGGGGGGAGGAGAAGACCACGCGGGGAATGGTGGCCTCGTTGACCGGCTCGGGGTCCAGACCGGAGGCGGCATCAGCCAGGGTGATGCCCTGTTGGAAGGCCCTGTGGGCCAGATGGTGACCCGGGGTGATGTCCCCCAGGGCCCAGACCCGATCACGGCTGGTGCGCCCCTGAGAGTCGGTCAGGACCTGGCCATGTTCGTCCAGGTCAATGCCCAGCTCCTTCATGTGCTCGGGGTCAGTATTGGGATCCCTGCCGATGGCCACCAAGACCAGATCAGTTTCGATTGCTCCCGCCTGGCCCTTGTCATCCGTTGGCTGGTAGTCGACCTGAATGCCTCCATCAGCGGGTAGACGGTGACCGCCCGAGCAGCGGGCATGAGTAATGATCTGAATTCCCTGACGCTCCAGCTCCCGGGTCATAATCTGCCCGGTCCGGCGACCCCAGTGGGAGAGCACCCGGTCCCGTCTGACCATCAGGGTCACCTGACAACCGGCTTGATTCCAAATGGTGGCGAATTCCAGGGCCACAGCCCCTGATCCAATAATCAAGGCGCGTCGGGGGAAGGGCTTGAGGGTCAGGGCCCGGTCAGTGTCAATGACCAGATCATCGAAGGGGAGTTCTTCCAGGGCCCTGGCATGAGAACCGGTGGCCAGGATGGTATCGCAGGTGGTCAGGCGTGTTCGATTGCCGTCATCGTCAGTCACTTCTACCAGACCGTCGCCGACGATGGTGCCATGGCCATGCACCACAGTGATGCCGCGTTGCTTCAAAAGACTCGACAGGCCCCCGGTCATGGCATCCACCATCCGGTCCTGATAATCCTGGAGCTTCTGGTAGTCGATGTTGGCCGACTCGATATTGATGCCCATGGCGGCTCCGAGGTCGGCCTGTTCCAGAACCTGGGTGGCGGTCAGCAGAGCCTTGGTGGGGATGCATCCCCGGTTCAGGCAGACGCCACCAACCACAGGATCCTGTTCGACCAGGGCCACCCGTCCGCCCAGCTCTGCCGTGCGCAGGGCCGTGGCATAGCCCCCCGGGCCGGATCCGATGATGATGGTGTCGTACTGGCGGCTGTCGGCATCCCAAGGGTCAAGAGACTCCGTGCCGGCTTGGTTGATCGATTGCTGCATAACAATCCATGCTAGCGGTACAGGCTGGGAGAATGAAGACCATTCGCAGAATGTGGAGCGAATACGAAAACCGCCCGGAACCTCAAGAGGAACCGGGCGGCGTGACCGACCACAGGCCGGAACATCAAAAACACTCGACTGTCACTTGGGCCAGTGCCCACGCTTGCTCTGGTTGGGCTTGGGGACCCGCCACCGCCGGACCATCATGGCCCGCTGCCAGGCATAGGAGGCCGAGCGTGATCCCTTGGCTACCGAGCGCTCGCCGAATTTGTCGATCAGCAGGCGCTTGAGTTTGCGCCACATCAGCCAGGTATCGACCAGGGCCACGATCAGGTAGCCGTATAGAAGAATGGTCACCACCATGGTGAATGTGGCATAATATTTCGGACCTACGAACATGCCCATCAGGGTGGCCACGAACATGAGGATGATGGCCGGGAAGATCCATTCCAGCAGATTGAAGCGGGCGTCCACATAGTCGCGGATGTAGATTCTCCAGGGCAGGCGCTCCGACTTGGGCATGTGGTCGATGTCGCCGGTCCTCATGGCCTCATACTGGGCATCCTCACGGGCTCGGATCCGGGCCTTGGCGGCCTTGCGTGAGGCCTTGCGGTCCTTGGGGACCAGCGGACGCAGGTTCCTTGCCTCGGCCTGCTTGCGCTTGGGTGTGGGGCGTCCCTTGCCTCGTACCTCTGCAGCAGAGGCGGCCTGGTCCGCCTCAGCCTCTTTGTCCCGTCGATCCTTGCGTGAGAAGGGGTTCCATGTCATGCGAACAGGTTACGGTGACGCCTAGACTCGCAAGCATTGATTCACAAGCAATCACAGGAGGTAGCGATGGCAAAGCTGGGCCTGGAAACGATCCGCACACGTGTTCAGGACGATGAGAGCCGGGTCGTCGATCTGCTCAAGGACAAGATCGCCCTGGCCTCGGTTTCAGCCAAGGGAATCACCGGGGATCACATGCGGCGCTCAGCCGACTATGTGGCCGGACAGCTGCGGCAGGTGGGTGTGGACGCCCATGTGGTCCAGGCCACCAATCCTGACGGGACTCCGGGTGCCTTCGAGGTCATCGGATCCCGTCAAGTGAATCCCAATGCTCCGACTGTCCTGCTCTATGCTCATCACGATGTGCAGCCGGTGCCCGATCCCTCCCAGTGGTCCACTGATCCCTTTACCGGTGTGGAGAAGGAGGGACGGCTCTACGGACGTGGGTCGGCCGACGACGGAGGCGGTATTGCCATCCACTCGGGTGCCTTGCATGCCTTGGGCAAGGACCTGCGCGTCAACGTCAAGGTCTTTATTGAGGGGGAGGAGGAGATGGGCTCGCAAAGCTTCATCCCCTTCCTTCAGGCTCATCGGGACGACTTCGCCTCGGATCTGATCATCGTGGCTGACTCGGGCAACTGGTCGGCGGACACCCCAAGCCTGACCACCTCTCTGCGAGGGAATGCGGACCTGGATGTCACGGTCACAGCCCTGGAGCATCCGGTCCACTCCGGCCAGTTCGGCGGGCCTATTTTGGATGCCAACACTTTGGCTGCCATGCTGATCGCCTCCATGTATGACGACCAGGGTCAGCTTGCGGTGCCCGGCCTGGAGGGCGGCCAGCCTATCGGCGGCCTGCAGCGTGACCTGGACCAGGCCCAGCTGCGTTCAGATGCCGGTGTGGTGGACTCCTACCGGCTGGCTGGAACCGACTCCCTGGCATCCCGTCTCTGGACCAAGCCGGCAGCGGCGGTGATTGGCTTCGATGCCCACCCGGTGGAGGGCTCCTTCAACGTGCTGGCCGACAAGACCCGCTTCCGCATTTCCCTGCGCACCGCGCCCACCCAGCGGCCCGAACAGGCCGTACAGGCCCTGACTGATTTTCTGGTCGCCCATGCACCCCAAGGGGCCAAAGTGGAGGTCACCCCTAGCGGCTTGGGCATGGGATGGGCCATGGATGCCGAAAGCCCGGTAGTCAAGCAGGCTGAGGAGGCCATGCGGCAGGCCTTTGGACGCGACCCGGTCAACAAGGGCGAGGGCGGATCCATCCCCTTCATTCCCGAGCTCAAGCGGCTATTCCCTGAGGCCCAGGTCCTGGTGACCGGCCCCGAGGATCCCCAGTCCAACGCCCACAGCCCAAATGAGTCCATCTCCCTGCAGGGGCTGGTCGACAACATCATCACCGAGGCCCTTTTGCTGGATTCCCTGGGAGAGGGCCAGAACTGACTTTTGGCCACGGTGTGTTCTAGGGTTACAGGTGACACGGGGGCCGTATGCCTGAGGGCGTGCGGCTGAGAGGAGGCTCAGCCTCAACCGGACGAACGTTTACCG
>NZ_JBVPQK010000210.1:0-4788 GCF_058197115.1 Bifidobacterium sp. POST2/T3 (B1) | reverse complement strand
CAGTACGCCACCAGGATCGTGGAGCTGCACGACGGCTCCGTGATCAGCGACTCCGACCCCCTGCCCGACGACCAGGTGCCCATTCGCCGGGCCCGCCACCGCACCTTCGGCAAGGCCTCCATGGGGCTGCTGACATCCTTGTCGTTGAGTTTCAACAATCTTCGGACCAAGAAAGCCAGGACTGCACTCACAGCCTTCGCCGGATCCATCGGCATTATCGGCATCGCCTTGATCCTGTCCGTATCCACTGGGGTCAACCGCTACATCGACAGGGTGCAGCGGGAGACCATGACCTCCTACCCCATCACCATTCAGGAGCAGTCCTTTGACCTGAACAAGATAGTGGACTCCGCCCAGGAATCCCAGAAGGAGGCCAAGGCCCACAAGAATCTCAAGGCCATCCAGCCGGACGACTCCAGCATCAAGGGGGCCTCCAGCCTTACTAGCAGCATCACCCAGAACAATCTGACTGACTTCAAAAAATACTTGGACAATCCCAAGAGCGAAATCCACCAGTACGTCGGGTCCGTCGGCATCCAGTATTCCTACGCTACCAAGTTTTCGGTCTTCGGGCACGATCCGGACGGCAAGCTGGTCTCTGCGGACAAGGTGACCATGAGCGGGCAGGACGACGCCAGCTCCACCGCCAGCCAGATGGCCACGGCCAACACCGACAGCGACATGGGTGACATCCAGTCCATGCAGATGTCCTACCTGACCGGCAAGACCGAGAAGAACAAGGCCCCGGAGATTTTCGGCGAAATCATGCCGGGAGCCAATGCCAAGACCACCATCAGCAAGGTGGTGACCGACAACTACCAGGTGGTGAACGGCACATGGCCCAAGGCCAAGGATCAGGTGGTCCTGGTGCTGGACAAGAACAACCAGATGCCCGTCACCAGCCTCTACAAGCTGGGCATCCTCCCCTCCAGCCAGTACACCGACATGATGAACAAACTCAACAGCGGGCAGGAGGTCAAGGTCGACACCAAGCCCATCGAATACGCCAAGGCCATGGACCAGAAGCTTTCCCTGGTGCCCGCTGCGAACCAGTATGCCAAGGGGACCGACGGCCACTACCATTACATCGGCGACAGCACCGACCAGATGTCCAAGGCCGCCGACCAGGGTCTGCAGCTGCACATCGTCGGCATCGTCCGCCCCAACCAGGGGGCCAAGGCCACGCCACTCAAGGTGGGCGTCGGGTATACCCGCCAGCTGACCGATTACCTGATTGACCAGGCCAAGACCAGCCCCATCGTCACCGACCAGGAGGCTGACCAGGGCCACAGCGTCCTCAACGGAATGGCCTTCGCTCCCTCCGACGATGCGGCCAAGGCCAACGATGCCAAGGCCTACATCGCATCCTTGGGCGTCACACAGAAAGCCAGCATGGCCCAGGAGATCATGAAGGGTTCGGCGGCCATGGCCGGCCAGGAGACCCAAGCCCAGGGCCGGGCCGGAGCCGCTGCAAGAGCACAAGGTTCTGCAGGCATCCCCACGGGGGCCTCTGCCGAGCAGCAGACGGCCCAGGCATTCGACCAGTACATTGCCACCGCCCCTCAGGAGGCCCTGGTCGCCATCTACAACCAGTATGTCTCCACAGGCACCTACGCAGACAACCTGAGCGACTTCGGCCTGATCTCCCGGGACGCCCCCTCCCGGATCAGCATCTACACGGACAGCTTCGAGAACAAGAATTCTGTGGGCGACTCCATCAAGCACTACAACGACAAGGCTGCGGAGAAGAACAGGATCGTCTATACCGACTACGTGGGCCTGATGATGAATTCGGTCACCACCATCATCAACGTCATCACCTACGTGCTGATAGCCTTCGTCGGGGTCTCGCTGGTGGTCTCCTCCATCATGATCGGCATCATCACCTACATATCGGTTCTTGAGCGGACCAAGGAAATTGGCATCCTGCGCGCCATGGGGGCCTCCAAGCGGAACGTCTCCAACGTCTTCAACGCCGAGACCGGCCTCATCGGTCTTCTGGCAGGCCTGCTGGGGGTGGGCATCACGCTGCTGCTGATCATTCCGGCCAACAGCATCATGCACCACTTCATGGGGACTACTGAGGTGAATGCAGCCCTGCCTGCTTCAGGCGGGATAGCCTTGGTCATTCTGAGCGTGGTCCTGACCCTGATCGGCGGCTTGATCCCCTCACGGAAGGCAGCCAAGCAGGATCCTGCCACCGCCCTGCGCACCGAGTGAGACAGAGTGGCATTGGGTGGCACTGGCAAAGAAGTGAATTCCCGCACAGTAGGGCCCTAAGGGCAGTCCCTCTTTACTCGGGAATGCCATAATGAACCCCGTGAATGAGCAATCCAATCAGATGACAGATCAACAGAAGAGACAGCCCCTCTTCCCCGGGCGGGCCTTCATCAGCACCGTCCTGGACGTGGTCGAGAGCAAGAAGACCATGAGCGGCGCCCTGACCGGCAAGTACATGCAGCGAGCCACCATGGCGGGCCTTTTTGTGGGTATCTTCTTCACGGCCTTCTTCGTCATCATGGGCCAGGCCGGCCAGAACCCCGCCGACCATGGCCTGATCCTGGCAGGCCGGGTCCTGGCGGCGACCACCTTCGGCTGGGCCCTGGTCCTGATCTACTACACCAACTCGGAACTGCTGACGTCCAACATGATGGTGGTCACCATAGGCGCCTATCACAAGCGCCTGGGCTGGCTGGCCTCCCTGAGGATCCTCGTCCTCTGCCTTCTGGGCAACCTGGCCGGAGCCCTGATCGTGGCCGTCATCCTGCGCTTCTCATCCATCGTCAGCGGTCCCACCCTGGACCAGATGCTTGCGGCCGCGGCGACCAAGACCGGCTACGTCTCCGGCGGCCCCATGGGCTTCGCTGACCTGTTCGTGCGCGGCATCCTGTGCAACTTCTGCATCAACATCGCCATGCTCATGGTCTACAACGGCAAGCTTTCCAACGACTTCACCAAGTGCATCATCATGGTCGTGGCCGTCTTCGTTTTCGCCTTCTGCGGTTTCGAGCACTCGATAGCGGATTCGGCCCTTTTCCTCATCCTGGGTCTCTTCGGGCGGGTCAACGCCTGGAAGGCGATTCTGGTGGTCCTGGTGGCTATGCTTGGCAACTACATAGGCGGCGGCATCCTGATCGGCCTGAACTTCGCCACAATGAACGACGAGCGCCACTTCAAGGCCTGATAGCCTTCCCGTCAGCCGCCATCCACCTACTCATCTTGGTTTTATGCGCGCCTACGAGCCTGAGCGAAGACACCCATCATGAAAAACTCGAAAGCCTATGTATAAGCAGAAAACGAAGATTCCTGATGAGCGAGACCGAAACGGCAGCCTACAAGTCCCTGGTGCAGAAGTTCTACGGCCAGGTCTTCACTCGGAGAGATACCAGCAATATCGACTCATGTGGGACGACTACATTCAGCACAACTCAACCTGCGCCGACGGGAAGGCTGGTTTCCTGGAGTCCATCAAGGGCTTCCTGTCCCTTGACCCGCTAATCGGCATCATCGAGCACAACGTCAAAGGCGTACAGTCCCACAACGGCAACGGACTCTTCTGACCTCCAGCGGCATAAGAAAGAACGAAAACAAATAGGCAGGGAGACAACCGCAACCGCTCCAGAATATGGATACCTCTTTTAAACTGAGTCCAAACTCCGCCTCAACAATCCAAACGCCTGCAACGTTGATATGTTGAGCCAAGACGAATCCAGCTGCTGCCATGTCGTTTTGCTGACGTTATAATCGCAGTCTGCTCGGCAATCCGTCTGTGTGGAAGAGAACCCACTCATGCATTCAGGACTTTCTTCACAATGGTCCGGGCCTCCCGGTCTCCTCTTCGGCGTTCTGTCGGCAGCCGTCACCACCCTGGTCTCCGGCCTGTTCGAGCGTGGTTCCCAGGCTCTGATTGAACGCCGCCACCAGCGCTGAAAGCATAGGATGCTGACTGGCAACCAGGCAGTGCCCGATAACGCTGATTGCGTGATTTTGACGACAAAGTCTTGCATCGGCAGGCATTGACGGCCAGAATGTCAAAATGACCTTAGCAAATTCACAGAAAACCCCGGCCACGAGTCCGGCCGACAATCCCACCATAAGGACCTTGCTTGAGCGACGCTCCATCCGTGGATTCACCGACGAGCCGGTCGATGACCAGACCGTCGCCCTGCTGGAGCAGGCGGCCCAGCATGCGGCGACCAGCCGGTATTTCCATGAATGGTCGGCCATCAGGGTCACTGATCATGATGAGGCGCTTGCCATCGCCGATATGGCCCATCAGCACTATGTCGCCGAAGCTCCGCTGCTCTACATCTTCCTAGCCGACCAGCGTCGCAATGCAGATCTGGTTCGACGCTTCGCCGATGATGTGGATCCCGATACCACCCTGCTCAACACCGGGTATGTCTTCCTGCAGTCGCAGAACGATGCGGTCTTGGCCCTGCACGCCATGGAGACCGCAGCCAACGCCTTGGGCCTGGGCGGAGTCATTCTGGGCAGCGTCATCAATGACACAAACAGATTGATTGATCTGCTCAAGCTGCCCAAACTGGTCTATCCGGTCTTGGGGCTTGCCATCGGCCACCCGGCCCAGGATCCAGATCCCAAGCCCAGGATGCCTCGTCAGGCGCAAATCTTCACCAACACCTATCAGAGGGCCGACGACGATGCAGATATGAAGGATGCCCTGGCTGACTTCGACCAGACGGTCACCCGCTATTATCGGGACATCCGGCACATGGACGCTCCCCACCGCTCATTCAGTGCCATTATGGCTGACAAGGTTCGCAA
>NZ_JBVPQK010000209.1:0-4811 GCF_058197115.1 Bifidobacterium sp. POST2/T3 (B1) | reverse complement strand
GTGGCGATCACGGTCATCAGATAGCGGTCCTCGGCATTGGTCACCGTCTTGTTCAGTTTGAAGGCCGGGCGGCCGGTGGGCACAAAGATGACCTCATCAAGGTTGTAGACCCAGGCCACCTCCGAGGCAGCCACCAAGTGGCCATTATGGATGGGATCGAAGGTGCCGCCCATGATTCCCACCCGGGGCCGACGGTTAGGGTGGGCCGGTCCACAGGCCCCGTCAATATCTGATGGCTCCTGCCCCGATTCCCCCTCCTTGGACAGTTCAGACATCATCCGGTTCACGCCTGCTCACCCTCCCGTCTGGCTTCCGAGGCGTTCTCCTCGTTCTCAGACTCGGCCTCCTGGCGCATCTGTTCGGCGCTGGGGTTGACCCGGTCAGGATCGATCCGCTCCATGTCGGCATTCCACTCCTCCTGGACCACACGGCGGATCTCGGAATAGGTGGGCAGAGGGAAGTCCGGCTGGTAGGCCCGACGGACCTGGGCCACGCATCCGGTGATGGCTACCAATGAGTCGGACAGGTCGGCGATGCGCCCCTCCTGCTCCTGCTTACGGAAGACCGGCACCCGCTCCTCCATGACGGTGATGTCGTGCCTGACCTGGTTGAGTTGGTCCTGATCCAAGTCACGCACATCATCGGCATGTTCGTCAGGCCAACCAATCAGGACTGCATCGGCGTACTCCAGGCAGGAGCGCTGGTCTGCATCCGGGATGCCGTCCTCGATTTGCACCAGAAAGACGTACCGCAACAGACTCAACCGCTCTGAAGCCACCCTCAACCAGATACGCGGATTGTCGTGTTCGCGTTGGAAGAGCTCTTCGATCTTCTCGTTCACGGCCGCACCTGCCCCCTGCCGTAGCCGATCCATTTGGTGGTGGTCAGCTCCTGCAGACCCATAGGCCCTCGGGCATGCAGCTTCTGGGTGGAGATGCCCAGCTCGGCACCCATGCCGAACATGCCGCCATCAGTGAATCGTGTTGAGGCATTAACCATGATCACAGCTGAATCCACCCGGCGGGAGAACTCCTCCACAGCCTCGTAGTCCCGGGCCAGAATGGCCTCTGTATGTCTGGTGGAGTGACGGTTGATGTGCTCAATGGCCTGATCCAGGGAGTCCACCACGCGGACCCCCATCTTCAAATCCAGATATTCGCGATCCCAGTCAGCCTCTTCTGCACGGACCAGCAGGTCTTCAGGTAGACCATGGCCAGCAAGGATGTCCATGGAGACCGTGTCCAGGTGCAGCTCGACCTGGGCCCTTGTCAGCGCTTGGGCCACACGGGGCAGGAATTCAGCGGCTACATCCCGGTGGATGATCAGCTTTTCGGCGGCGTTGCAGACGCCCACCCGCTGGGTCTTGGCGTTGACGATGATGGGTATGGCCTGATCCATGTCCACCGAGCGGTCCACGTAAATATGGACATTGCCAGCCCCGGTCTCGATGGTGGGCACTGTGGCCTGCTCAATTACGCTGCGAATCAACCCGCGGCCACCCCTGGGCACCAGCAGATCGATATGACCACGTGCCTTCATCAGAGCCTGGGCCCCTTCGCGACCGTATCGGTCCACGGAAGCCACCAGAGCCGGATCCAGCCCCTGCTCACGAAGAACCCCACCTATCAGTTCCACCAGGGCCCGATTGGTGCGATCGGCCGCGTGGCCTCCTCGCAGGAGGGCCGCATTGCCGGACTTGAGGCAGAGGGCCACCACATCGATGGTGACATTGGGGCGGGCCTCGTAAATCATGGCCACCACACCCAGTGGAACCCGCACCTGATTGAGCCGCATGCCGTTGGGCATGTCATGGCCGCGAACCACCTCGCCCAGGGGATCGGTCAGCCCAGCCACCATGCGCACGGCCCGGGCGGCATCAGCGACACGAACCTTGTCCAAGCGCAGACGGTCGATCAGACCGGCGCTCATTCCTTCTTCAAAAGCCTCGGTGCAGTCCTGCTCATTGACTGCGGCAATTTGATCGGCCTGGTCGACCAGTGCATTGGCCAGGGCCAGCAAGAGGGCGTTTCTGGCCTGACCGGTCATGCCTGCCAGACCTGCCTGTGCAGCGGCCGCCGCATCGGCCATGGTACAGACCCGATCGAACACATCCTGGCGACCGGAGTTATCGCTTTCACTCATGTTCGTCAGATCCTTTCGCCCTCACGGGTCCGCCAGACCCATTTCTGTACCGATTGTAACCCTCAGCAGGGGCAATGACGACAGGAGGAGGGAGGGCATTGCTGCACCTCCCTCCTCCAAGGGCCAATCAGTGGGTCTGGTCCAGCTCAGGATAGAGCGGGAAGGCCTCGACCAGCCGGTCCACCCGGGCCTTGAGGGCATCCAGATCCGCCTGAGAACCCTGGGCCAGCGCAGTGCCGATCACGTCGGCAACCTCCTCGTACTGGGCCGGGCCGAATCCGCGAGTAGCCAGGGCGGAGGTCCCGATGCGCAGACCGGAGGCCACAGAGGCCGGGCGCGGGTCGAAGGGCACCGTATTGCGGTTGACAGTGATGCCGATCTTGGCCAGCAGGTCCTCCCCCTGACGGCCGTCCATCTCGCTGTTGCGCAGATCCACCATAACCAGATGGACGTCCGTCCCTCCAGTGAGCACGGTGATGCCGTTGTCGGCCACATCCTTGGCCATCAGACGCTCGGCCAGAATCTTTGCGCCCTCCAAGGTGCGCTCCATGCGTTCCTTGAATTCAGGCGTGCCGGCCAGCTTGAAGGCCACGGCCTTGGCGGCGATCACATGCATGAGCGGCCCGCCCTGGTTGCCGGGGAAGACCGAGGAGTTGAGCTTCTTGGCATACTCCTGACGAGCCAGGATGAACCCGGAGCGGGGTCCGCCCAGGGTCTTGTGGGCCGTGGAGGAGACCACATCGGCATAGGGCACCGGGCTGGGATGCAGACCGGCTGCCACCATACCCGCGAAGTGGGCCATATCCACCCAGAACTTGGCCCCCACCTCGTCGGCGATCTCCTTCATGGCTGCAAAGTCCTCAATGCGCGGATAGGCGCTCCACCCGCCGATGATCAGGGCCGGATGGGTCTCCAGGGCCCGTTGACGGATGATCTCGGGCTCGATGCGGAAGGTGTCCGGATCGACCCCGTAGGATTCGGCATGATAAAAGCGTCCGGAGAAGTTGATCTTCATGCCGTGGGTCAGGTGGCCGCCATGGTCCAGGGCCAGTCCCAGCACGGTGTCGCCGGGCTTGATCAGAGCCTGGTAAACGGCGGCATTGGCCTGGGCGCCCGAATGGGGCTGGACGTTGGCGTACTCGGCGCCGAAGAGGGCCTTGGCGCGGTCCCGGGCCAGGTTCTCTACCTGGTCCACCCACTCGCAGCCGCCGTAGTAGCGTCTGCCAGGATAGCCCTCGGCATACTTGTTGGTCAGCACGGATCCCTGGGCCTGCAAGACGGCCTTGGGCACGAAGTTCTCAGAGGCGATCATCTCCAGACCGCCGCGCTGACGCTCCAACTCTCCATCCAGCAGTGCAGCGATCTCCGGATCCACCTGCGAGATCGAAGAGTTCAGGACATCGTAGGATTGCTGTACCGGGTTCTCTTCGACCATGGGTCGCTCCTTTGTCTTTAACGTACAGCCTCGGATATAGGGGCTGGTGGGCTATACTGTACGCCATGCCGACCCTTGGCAGGCCCTCGCGTCCATAGATGGTTTCCTCCGCCAGCCGAGCAGGACCATGGTTCGGACCCAAGCACGGGGTAGAATGCCCTGGTAATGATCAGTTCGGCGACATGGCGGAGGGGCAGGCAACCATGAGCACATACCACAGCACCCGAGGCGGCAAGGGGCAGCTGCAGTCCAAGCAGGCCATCAGACGAGGCCTGGCTCCTGACGGAGGACTCTACGTCAGCGATGAGCTGGATGCTCTAACCATTGACCCCGCCTCGGTCGCCGGTCAGGACTACAGGGGCACAGCCAAACTGGTTCTTTCGGGACTGCTGAGTGATTACTCCTCCGCTCAGCTGGACTCCTGCCTGGATGCGGCATACGGAGAGCAGTGGTCCGATCCGGCAATCACCCCTCTGGTGGACCTGGGCGGCAACGACTTCGTACTGGAGCTCTTCCGCGGGCCCACCTCGGCCTTCAAGGACGTGGCCCTGCAGCTTCTGCCGAGACTGATGGCCCTGGCCGGTGACGATGGCGAACGGATCATGGTGCTCACAGCCACCTCCGGAGACACGGGCAAGGCTGCGCTGGCCGGATTCGCAGACGCGCCGGGCACGGGCATCACCGTCTTCTACCCGCAGGGCAAGGTCAGCCAGATCCAGCGCCTGCAGATGGTCACCCAGGAGGGCGGCAATCTCCAGGTCTGTGCGGTTCGGGGCAATTTCGACGATGCCCAGTCCGCAGTCAAGTCCATCTTCGCCGACACTGATCTGGCTCGCGAACTGAGCGAGAAGGCCTCGACCGTGCTCTCATCGGCCAACTCCATCAATGTCGGCCGCCTGGCCCCGCAGGTCGTCTACTACTTCCGGGCCTATGGGTTCCTGATGGAACGGGGGGTGATCGGACCTGGGGATCCGGTCGAATTCTGCGTGCCCACCGGCAACTTCGGCGATGTGCTGGCCGGATACTACGCCAAGATGATGGGACTTCCAGTGTCCCGCCTGACCGTGGCCTCGGACCGTAACCGGGTCCTCAACGACTTCCTGACCACAGGCATCTATGACCGCAACCGTCCCTTCTACACCACCACTTCCCCCAGCATGGACATCCTGATCTCCTCCAACCTGGAACGGATGCTCTACTACATGGCCGACGGCGACACCGAGTTGATTGCCTC
>NZ_JBVPQK010000208.1:0-4812 GCF_058197115.1 Bifidobacterium sp. POST2/T3 (B1) | reverse complement strand
GAGGCAATCAACTCGGTGTCGCCGTCGGCCATGTAGTAGAGCATCCGTTCCAGGTTGGAGGA
The DNA here is from genome assembly GCF_058197115.1 of Bifidobacterium sp. POST2/T3 (B1). Taxonomy (NCBI): domain Bacteria; kingdom Bacillati; phylum Actinomycetota; class Actinomycetes; order Bifidobacteriales; family Bifidobacteriaceae; genus Bifidobacterium; species Bifidobacterium sp. POST2/T3 (B1). The sequence goes on along the minus strand of NZ_JBVPQK010000208.1, from coordinate 4,750 downwards.
GATCAGGATGTCCATACTGGGGGAGGTAGTGGTGTAGAAGGGGCGGTTGCGGTCATAGATGCCTGTGGTCAGGAAGTCGTTGAGAACCCGGTTGCGGTCCGAGGCCACGGTCAGCCGGGCCACCGGAAGGCCCATCATCTTGGCGTAGTATCCGGCCAGCACATCGCCGAAGTTGCCGGTGGGCACGCAGAACTCGACAGGATCCCCAGGTCTGATCACTCCCCGTTCCATCAGGGAGCCATAGGCCCGAAAGTAGTAGACGACCTGCGGAGCCAGGCGGCCCACATTGATGGAGTTGGCCGACGAGAGGACGCTCGAGGCTTTCTCCTCCAGTTCGCGAGCCAGATCAGCATCGGCAAAGATGGACTTGACTGCGGACTGGGCATCGTCGAAATTGCCCCGAACCGCGCAGACTTGCAGATTGCCACCCTTCTGGGTGACCATCTGCAGGCGCTGGATCTGACTGACCTTGCCCTGAGGGTAGAAGACGGTGATACCCGTGCCCGGCGCGTCTGCGAATCCGGCCAGTGCTGCCTTGCCCGTGTCTCCAGAGGTGGCTGTAAGCACCATGATTCGCTCGTCATCGTCCCCGGCCAAGGCCATCAGTCTCGGCAGAAGCTGCAGGGCCACGTCCTTGAAGGCCGATGTGGGCCCGCGGAAGAGCTCCAGTACGAAGTCGTTACCGCCCAGGTCCACCAGAGGGGTGATTGCCGTATCGGACCACTGTTCTCCGTAAGCTGCGTCCAGGCAGGAGTCCAGCTGAGCGGAAGAGTAATCACTCAGCAGTCTCGAAAGGACCAGTTTGGCTGTGCCCTTGTAGTCCAGACCGGCAACCGAGGCAGGGTCGATGGTCTCAGCGTCCAGTTCATCGCTGACATAGAGTCCGCCGTCAGGAGCCAGGCCTCGTCTGATGGCCTGCTTGGACTGCAATTGCTCCTTGCCGCCTCGTGTGCTGTGGTATGTGCTCATGGTTGCCTGCCCCTCCGCCATGTCGCCGAACAGATCATTACCAGGGCATTCTACCCCCGTACAGGAGTCCGAACCATGGCCTTGCTCGGCTCGCGGAGGAAACCGTCTATGGACGCCACGGCCTGCCAGGGGTTGGCATGGCGTACAGTATTGCCCACCAGCCCTGTATCCGTGGCTGGACCTTATAGACAAAGGAGTGACCCATGGTCGAAGAGAACCCGGTACAGCAATCCTACGATGTCCTGAACTCTTCGATCTCGCAGGTGGATCCGGAGATCGCCGCACTGCTGGATGGAGAGTTGGAGCGCCAACGCGGTGGTCTGGAGATGATTGCCTCAGAGAACTTCGTGCCCAAGGCCGTCTTGCAGGCTCAGGGATCCGTACTGACCAACAAGTATGCCGAGGGCTATCCTGGCAGACGCTACTACGGTGGTTGCGAGTGGGTGGACCAGGTCGAGAACCTGGCCCGCGACCGCGCCAAGGCCCTGTTCGGCGCCGAGTACGTCAATGTCCAGCCTCATTCGGGCGCACAGGCCAACGCCGCCGTCTATCAGGCCCTGATCAAGCCCGGCGACACAGTGCTGGGCCTGGCCCTGGATCATGGCGGCCATCTGACCCACGGTATGAAGATCAACTTCTCCGGACGTTTTTACCATGCCGAATCCTACGGGGTCGATCCGAAGACCTTCCGCATCGAGCCCGAGATCATCCGCCAGCGGGCCCTGGAAACCCATCCAGCCCTGATTATCGGCGGATGGAGCGCTTATCCGCGTATTGAGGACTTCGCAGCCATGAAGGAAATTGCCGACGAGGTAGGTGCCAAGTTCTGGGTGGATATGGCCCACTTTGCGGGTATGGTGGCAGCCGGCCTGCATCCCAGCCCGGTGCCCTATGCCGATGTGGTCTCCTCCACGGCCCACAAGACCCTGGGCGGACCTCGGTCCGGCTTCATCCTGGCCCGTCAGGAATATGCCAAGAAGCTCAACTCCTCGGTCTTCCCCGGCAACCAGGGCGGCCCGCTTATGCATGTAATCGCTGCCAAGGCTGTGGCCTTCAAGCTGGCAGGAACGCCTGTATTCAAGGAACGCATGGAGCGCACCCTGGAGGGTGCGAAGATCTTGGCTGAACGCCTGATGGCCAAGGATGTGGCCGACAATGGCATCACCGTGCTCACTGGAGGTACGGATGTCCACCTGGTCATGGTGGATCTGCGCAACAGCGAGATGGACGGCCGCCAGGGTGAGGACCTGCTGGCCAAGATTGGCATCACCGTCAACCGCAATACAGTGCCCTTCGACCCTCGCCCGGCCTCTGTGGCCTCCGGCCTGCGCATCGGGACCTCCGCCCTGGCTACTCGCGGATTCGGCCCGGCTCAGTACGAGGAGGTGGCCGACGTGATCGGCACAGCGCTGGCCCAGGGTCCCCAGGCGGATCTGGATGCTCTCAAGGCCCGGGTGGACCGGCTGGTCGAGGCCTTCCCGCTTTATTCTGAGCTGGATCAGACCCACTGATTGGCCCTTGGAGGAGGGAGGTGCAGCAATGCCCTCCCTCCTCCTGTCATCATTGCCCTCACTGAGGGTTACAATCGGTACAGAATATGGGTCTGGCTGACCCGCGAGGGCGAAAGGATCTGACGAACATGACTGAAAACGAGAACTCCAATCGTCAGGGTGTGTTCGATCGGGTCTGTGCCATGGCCGATGCAGCGGCTGTTGCACAAGCAGGTCTGGCAGGCATGACCGGTCAGGCCAGGAACGCTCTCTTGCTGGCCCTGGCCGATGCACTGATCGACCAGGCCGATCAGATTGCAGCAGTCAATGAGCAGGACTGCACGCAGGCTTTTGAAGAAGGAATGAGCGCCGGTCTGATCGATCGTCTGCGCTTGGACAAGGTTCGTATCGCGGATGCCGCCAGCGGCGTGCGCATGGTGGCCGGGCTGACCGATCCCCTGGGCGAGGTGGTTCGCGGCCATGACATGCCCAACGGCATGCGGCTCAATCAGGTGCGGGTTCCCTTGGGCGTGGTGGCCATGATTTATGAGGCCCGACCCAATGTCACCATCGATGTGGTGGCCCTCTGCCTCAAGTCTGGCAATGCGGCCCTTCTGCGAGGGGGTCACGCGGCTGAACGCACCAATCACGCCCTGGTGGAGCTGATAGGCGGGGTACTTCGTGAGCAGGGATTGGATCCGGCGCTGGTGGCTTCCGTGGACCGATACGGTCGCGAGGGGGCCCAGGCTCTGATGAAGGCACGCGGTCATATTGATCTGCTAGTGCCCAGAGGTGGCCGAGGGCTGATCCGCAGCGTAATAGAGCAGGCCACCGTGCCCACCATCGAGACCGGGGCTGGCAATGTCCATATTTATGTGGATCGCTCGGTGGATATGGATCAGGCCATTCCCATCATCGTCAACGCCAAGACCCAGAGGGTGGGCGTCTGCAACGCCGCTGAAAAACTGATCGTCCACAGGGATGTGGCCGCTGAGTTCCTGCCACGTGTGGCCCAGGCGCTGACCCGGGCCCAGGTCGAGCTGCACCTGGACGCTGTCTCCATGGACATCCTGGCCGGGCATGGTCTTCCTGAAGAACTGCTGGTCCGCGCTGAGGAAGCCGACTGGGACCGTGAGTATCTGGATCTGAAAATGGGGGTGCGCGTGGTGGACTCCCTTGACCAGGCCATCGAGCACATCAACCGTCACTCCACCGGCCATACCGAGGCCATCCTGGCCCGGGATTATGAGGCTGTTGAAGAGTTCTCCCGTCGCGTGGATTCAGCTGTGATCATGGTCAACGCCTCAACGCGATTCACCGATGGGGGCATGTTCGGCATGGGTGCCGAGCTGGGCATCTCCACACAGAAGCTGCATGCCCGAGGACCCATGGGTCTGCAGGAGCTGACCACCACCAAGTGGATTGGCTACGGCAGGGGGCAGGTGCGGCCGTGAACGAGAAGATCGAAGAGCTCTTCCAACGCGAGCACGACAATCCACGCATCTGGCTGAGGGTGGCTTCAGAGCGGCTGAGCCTGCTGCGGTACGTCTTTCTGGTCCAAATCGAGGACGGCATCCCGGATGCAGATCAGCGCTCCTGCCTGGAGTACGCCGATGCGGTCCTGATTGGCTGGCCCGACGAACATGCCGATGATGTGTATGACCTGGACCAGGACCAGCTCAACAAGGTCAGGCATGACATCACCGTCATGGAGGAGCGGGTGCCTGTCTTCCGCAAACAGGAGCAGGAGGGACGCATCGCCGATCTGTCTGATTCATTGGTAGCCATCACTGGATGCGTGGCTCAGGTCCGTCGAGCCTACCAGCCAGGCTTTCCCCTGCCCACCTATTCCGAGATCCGCCGTGTGGTTCAGGAAGAGTGGAATGCCGATATGGAGCGGATCGATCCCGACAGGGTCAACCCCAGCGCCGAGCAGATGCGCCAGGAGGCCGAGTCCGAAAACGAGGAGAACGCCTCGGAAGCCAGACAGGAGGGCGAGCAGGCGTGAACCGGATGATGTCTGAACTGTCCAAGGAGGGGGAGTCTGGGCAGGAGCCATCAGATATTGATCGGGCCTGTGGGCCATCCCACCATAACCGTCGACCCCGGGTGGGAATCATGGGCGGCACCTTCGACCCCATCCATAATGGCCACTTGGTGGCTGCCTCGGAGGTGGCCTGGGTCTACGACCTGGATGAGGTCATCTTTGTGCCTACCGGCCGCCCGGCCTTCAAACTGAACAAGACGGTGACCAATGCCGAGGACCGCTATCTGATGACCGTGATCGCCAC
>NZ_JBVPQK010000207.1:3321-4849 GCF_058197115.1 Bifidobacterium sp. POST2/T3 (B1) | reverse complement strand
GAACGCTATGCCCAGGCCGGCAAGGACCCGGACGGGTTCGTCACCGAATCACTGGTCTGGCAGGACCTGGACCCGATTATCTGTTACTTGACCGAGCAGCATCGCCAGGACGATGGCCAGCTGTTGACCGTCTTGACTGACATCAGGGAGGGCGGCGTCACCCAGGAGGACCATGAGGTCCTGGCCTCCCGAGTCGGCGCAGTGCCCGCACCCGGTCAGGTGGCAGTCCACCTCTTCCCGGTCAACAAGCAGGCCGACACGCTCAACGACCAGCGCCTGGCCGCCATCGACGAAGAGGCCCACCATTACCAGGCCACATCCCGAGGCGAGGCCAGACTGGTGGAGCGGCTGAAGAAGAACATGCTGGCCCCCGAGGATCTGGCCCTGAAGACCGGAGCCGCAGTCATGGCCCTGCGCAACGACCAGGACCATCAATATGTCAACGGCTCCATCGGCACCGTCAGCGGATTCACCAGCTCGGCCAAGGGGGGATGGCCGATCGTCTCCTTCCAGAACGGCAACATAGTCACCATGAAGCCGGCCGCCTGGGAGACCATGGATGGGGACACTGTCCTGGCCGCCGTCAACCAGGTGCCGCTTCGCTGCGCCTGGGGGATCACCATCCACAAGTCCCAGGGGATGACCCTGGACAGGGCGGTCATGGATCTGAGACGGACCTTCGCGCCGGGGATGGGCTACGTGGCCCTCTCACGTGTGGAAAACCTGGATGGGCTCTATCTGACGGGCATCAATGAGCATGCCTTCCTGGTCTCTCCCGATGCCGTCGTTCTGGATGCGGGATTGAGGGCCGAGTCCAAGGCGGCCTGCGCCCGTCTGAAGGATGAGGGTCCTGAGTCCTTTACCAAGCGCGCCGTCGGTCAGGAACCAGAAGACGAATTCAGCCAGGACGAACTTTTCTGATTGGTCGCCCTTACCGGTCTTGATCCGGTGCAGTCATCCGGGTCGCTAGAGGCACCATGACAGGCGGACCATGTCTCTCAGGATGATTCCGTTCTCGACAATGGGCTGCTGGTAGCGGTCTACAAAATAATCCCGTTCAATGCGGTCCATGCGAAACCCGCATGTTTGGTAGAAGCAAAGGGCCTCAAAACTGGTGGATCCGGTGCCTACTTCCAATCTTCTCAGACCCAGCCTGACGGTCTCCATCTTGGCTCGGTCTATTAATCTGCTTCCAAGTCCCTGCCGGCGATAAGCACGGCCCACACTGATATTGGCGATTTCCAAGGTATCCGTGTTTGGTCTGACAAGCAGCATGACACCAGTCAGAGCGTGTTCCACTCGGATTTCATAAGCACAGGAATGGGTGAAAACGTCACGGATTATCAGTTCTGAAGGATCGGCCTCCAGGAGGAGTGTCATGTGCTCTGCGTCAAGGTTGGTAAAGGTCTGGATGGTCACACCTGGCTCTGATGACATAGGTGCCCGCCTTGTCCTTGTAAATCAGAAAACCTATTCGATATACAACCATCATATCTTGGTCCTCTTTATGGGGGAGGGTAATGCTGGA
>NZ_JBVPQK010000207.1:1697-3221 GCF_058197115.1 Bifidobacterium sp. POST2/T3 (B1) | reverse complement strand
TGACGGCCAGGTGGACTCGGACGAACTCCTGCGCCGTTAAAGTTGGCAGGGTCTCACACATCTCACAAGCAGCTGTGCTGGCCCTTTATTTCTTGTCCAAGATCATTCCCCGGCCTCCGGTGACCGTCCAGAGTAAGACGGCGAAGACTGTCAAGACCGCTGCAATCGCCGGCCAAGTCCCCTGCCCAGGAATGGGCGGTTTGATGTCTTCGGGGTATAGACGGAGCGTCATTCCCATGCCTATCTGAATACCTTGGCTGGCGATATTGAACACTGCCAGCCCTACGCCCAGGCCAAGCCCGTAGAAACGACCAAGCAATGCGATGCCGAGCATGACCAAGGATGCGTCGACCAAGCCATTGCAGGCAGCCAGTCTGAGCAGCGACTGTACGCTGGTTGGGCCGCCGTGGAAATTCGGTATGGTAAGGAGGAGGCTGAAAAGAAATGGTAGCATCAGCACGCCTGTCCCTGCGGCCAGGGCTCGCCAACGGACGCGTGCCAGGTTCAGGCGCTCCCAGGTGGGCATAAGCGGGGCAAGCATGACCAAGGCGCATGCGCTGAACGCCGCGTAGGCCAGCTCGGCCATGGGCACCATACTGGGCACGGCGCTTTTGCCTTGTGGGCATTGGGTATGTACGGCGCCGTTGAATACCGCTGCATGTGTATCAGGAACGCAGACGTACCCATAATAGGCTGGCCGGGCATAGATCTCCCCGCCGGTAGCGGAAGCGGAGGCGGTGGCAAGCAGGAAGGGCACGGTCACAGCCAGCACGACAAATGCCAAAGCCGCCCATGGGCGTCGCCCAGCCAACCATCCGACCGGGATTCCGCCTTTCAAGGTACCACGTCGATGCCGGCCGCCCATCAGTGGTTCTTCCCCAGATCATTGATGACATCGGACGGCGTGATGGCGCAGCGTTCGAGCCCAGAGAGGTTGCGACGCACATAGGCATGGAACTCTTCATTAGTGGCATCGTTGAGCAGATCGGCGGCAGGGCCTCGGGCGCTTCCCATCCCGGATGCCCCGCTTCCTCTGCTGCCCATCGACTCGTAGACGGTCTCTCTCATGCGCTGGGGCAACTGCTCCAGCACGAAGGCGGACACGCTGGCACCATCATCCAATGTCCGTTGTTTATACACGTTTTTAAGTGCCGTAGCCGCGCAGTCAGCATGGACGAATTCCTTCACGATGGCCTGTGTGACATCAGCTAGGTCACTGTATCGTCCAGTGCGTTCGGTGACTGTGTCGGTCATTATCTGTATCTTCTTGCCGCCCAAGTGTTCCAGTTCGGCCAGGCCTTGGCCGGTGAGATTCCACACCTGGCCGTGGGACGTAGGCGTAAAGGCGTTGCCCAGCAAAAGCACAAGACCCGAGCTGCCTTCCACACTGTCCTTGGGGAACCATGAGGCGACCGACCGCATATATCGCATGTAGCGTCTCAGGTGGGCGCCATCATCCGGGTGGGAGCACACTGACAGCGGCACGCCGTCTATGCTTTTGCACACCGGGGTGAACGGAGCGGA
>NZ_JBVPQK010000207.1:0-1597 GCF_058197115.1 Bifidobacterium sp. POST2/T3 (B1) | reverse complement strand
CGGCGACCCCCAGGCTCGGGGAAACACGTCACCCTTGGGTATGCGCGGCATCAGCAGCACTAAGCTGCCCCAACACAGGGCAGCAGGCAAAAGCGTGGCCGGCACCAGGGACCAGCGGCTGCCCATGATGGCCCCGAGCGCATAGCCGAGGGCGAACATGGCCGCCGGCACTGCCATACCCATGAGCAAGGCTCCCACGGGAACCGACCCGCCTGTGAACCGCAGTGTCTGGACGATGGCGGGAAGACAACCTGCCGCATAGGCCAGGGAACCCAATGTGGCACCCTTGAGGACAGGCACGCCATATCTGCGGACAGACGGGCCCCCGATCCAGGGCGGCGCGACCATGGAACGCGGGGAACACGCTTTCCAGGCGCTCCATGCGCCGAACATGCAGGCGATTACATCCGTCACCAGATGCATCCAGGTCAGGTCGAACTGCAAGGCCGCATCTGTCAGTGCCCACGGGGACGCATCTGATTGGCCGACTCCGTAGTTGCGCACCGATAATGCGGCCGGATATGCCATCATTGACAGAAAGAACACCAGCGAGCTCACCGGTGACAAGGGATTGAGCAGACGGGCCATCATGAGACCTCACCCTGGTCGAATGGCAGGTGTCCGGATCCCGTCAGCAGCCGTCGATAACCGGATTCCCAAGGCGATGCCATTGAGTCCTCAGGATCGGCCAAGGCGGCGAGATCATCCATGCGTCCGTCCAGGAGCAGATGCCCGTGGTCGAGTACCAGCACGCGGTCGGCGATTGCGGCCAGATCCTCGACCAAATGCGTGCTCACCAGCACTGTGTGGCTGTCCGCATATGCGTCGAGGAATTTACGCACCTCAATGCGCTGCACCGGATCAAGGCCAACGGTCGGTTCGTCCAAGACAAGCACGTCGGGACGGGCGACAATTGCACACGCGATGCCCGCCCGTTGACGCATGCCACCGGACAGTCTGCGCACCGGTCGGCGAGCTTCCCCGGACAATTCCACCTGCTCCAGGGCCCACACCGCTGCATCACAGGAAGCTTTCCAGGACAGACCGCGCGCCCATGCGGCGTACCGTACATTGCGCATCAGGCTGGAGGCATTCATCAGCTCGAACGATTGCGGCAAATATCCGATTCGGCTCCTGGCCCGACGTCGTCCAGCGCTTGTCAGCACATTCGCCCTGGCTATCCTTACACTGCCCGAGGAAGGACGTGACAAGGTGGTCACAATATTCATCAGTGTCGTCTTGCCGGCACCATTGGGACCCAAGAGCCCGAATACGCCGTTGCCGAAGCTCAAGGACACATCCGACAGCGCCTGTTTACGGCCGTAGGAAAAAGACACGTGCGAGAGGGAAACATCTACTTTATAATTCACCATTGAACCAAACTAATAAAAGTTGAATCTTTACTTCAAAGTTAAATCAAACGTACATTACATAACTGCTTGAGTCAAATCGATGTGCTTGGCAAGGCGCATGAACGGTGTTCGGAAATGTTCAAAGAAGATGCAATTTGCGGTGTTCTGCAGCGTCATGATTGATCTCAAGTGATGATCCGGGGCGTGGCTGCCAGAACTACGTATGATTGGCGCGATGAATAATG
>NZ_JBVPQK010000206.1:0-4851 GCF_058197115.1 Bifidobacterium sp. POST2/T3 (B1) | reverse complement strand
ACGCCCAGACGATAGCCCATGGCTCCGGCACCGATGACCGTATAACGCATCGAAACACACCCTCTTTGTTCTCTTGATCAGACGACGCACCTCCGGGGACCGGCCCGGGGGATACCAAGCAGTATGCCGAGACGGCAGAAGGGAACCGAGGCAACGGTCGCATGGTGGACATAAGGGCTGGAATACGCCCGGATCTCTGCACCTTGGAGGACTTTGCCGCATACGCGGACATCCTGTCATCCCGGAGAAAACGTCGACCTAGGCTGGAACCCATGCAGAAAGAGCAGAGCGGAGCCGGAGGGATGGACCGGCGGACCCTGGCCATCCTGGTCCTGGTGGGCGTGATCAGCGGATTCCTGTCGGGGATGTTCGGCATCGGCGGCGGATCGATCATCGTGCCCGCCCTGGTGTGGACCGGACTGCAGCAACGGCAGGCCTCGGCCACCTCACTGGCCTCCATGATCCCCATGTCGCTGGCCGGGGTGGCCTCCTACGCCCTGGGAGGGCATGTGGACTGGCTGGCCGCCTTGCTGCTGGCCGTGGGCACGGTCATTGGGGCGCAGATCGGCACCTGGCTGCTGGACCGGCTTCCTGAGGTGATACTCAGGTGGCTCTACGTGGGCTTCCTGATGGCAGTCATTGCCCAACAGTTGCTGTCCACGCCCTCCAGGGAGAGCAGCATCCGGCTGAGCCCGGCGGTGGCCCTGATCATTCTGCTGGTCGGCGTCCTGATCGGAACCCTGTCAGGGTTGCTGGGCGTTGGGGGCGGAGCCATCGCAGTACCGGCCCTGGCCCTGCTGGGCGCCAGCGATCTGATCGCCAGGGGAACCTCCCTGCTGGCCATCCTGCCCAGTTCATTGTCGGGAACGTTCACCAACCTGCGCCACCATCTGGTCCACGCCGGTCAGGGGCTGCTTCTGGGAATCGTGGCCGCTCTGACCACGCCGGTGGGCACCTGGGCGGCCTCAGGGGTCAGCGCACGGGTGGGCGCAAACCTGTTCGCCGCCTACCTCTGCCTGATCGTCCTGCGCTGCATCTGGGCGGCCCTCCAGGTCACCCCGGCCTTCCAGCGGTACAGGGCCAATCACAACCCCCGCTGAAAAACGGGACTCAGTCCTGGCGGTGCCGGGCGAAGAAGCCGGCAAGGATCCCGGCGCATGCCTGTTCACACACACCGCCCAGCACCTCGACCTTCGTTCCGGTGTGCGGGTCACGGGGCAGATCCCAAACCGACCCGCAGGCCCCCATCTTGGGATCCCAGGCGCCGAAGACCACCCTGCTGAAGTGGCAGGCCATCAGCGCTCCTGCACACATGGGGCAGGGCTCCAGGGTGACGACCATGGTGCACCCGGCCAAGTCCCAGCCCGCGTCGGATTCCCCGATGGCCTCCATCTCGGCGTGGGCCAGGGGACGGCCCAAGGCCTGCCGCTGGTTGAAGCCCCGACCGATGACCCGGTCCGAGGCATCCAAGACCAAGGCGCCCACGGGCACATCCCCCCGGTCTCCGGCTATGCCGGCCAGCCGCAGGGCCTCCTCCATGGGCGCCTTCCACCGTTCTTGCACGGGTTCAGTCTGACAGTCCAGCCCGACAGGTCGGTTCAGTTGATCATGCCCGCGATGCGCCGGCGCACATGGTGCAGATGGCCCTTGGGCCGCCCCGACGTGTCGATGCCACGCTTGGCCAGGAAGGCACGAACCATCTTGTCGCCCTCGCTGAAGATCAGAACCGTCAGCCCGATCACCAGGCAGATAAGCCACTGGCTTGCGCCCAAGGGGGCCATGCCCAGTACGCCTGCAACCGGAGCCAGATACATGGCCCCCGCATGGATGCCCAGGGCCACGAACGAGGCCACCAGAAGGAAGGTGTTGTCCAAGGGGTTGAGCTGGAAGATCAGCCTGTTCTCGGACCGGGCCGACATGGCGACGAAGAAGTTGAAGAGGACCAGCAGGGTCAGGGCGATGGTCCGGGCGTGGGCCAGATCCATTCCCGCGTTGATGTTGAGGCGGAAGAGGACCAGGATGCAGGTGGCCATCCAGAGCCCGCAGACGGCCAGTCGCGCCCAGAGCACCCGCGAGAGCAGGCCCTCTCCGGACGAACGTGGGGGCGACTCCAGTTCATCCCCGTTGCCTGGTTCGAATCCCAGGGCAATATCCTGGACACCGTTGGTCACGAAGTTGATCCAGAGCATCTGCAGGGGCAGGAAGAGCAGGGGCTCCTCGGAGATCACATTGACCCCGACGGCGATCATGGCGGCTGCAGCCGTGGACAGGAGGAAGTAGGCAGATCCGCGGATGGCCTTGAAGATGACCCTCCCCTGGCGCACGGCCTGGGTGATGGTGACGAAGTTGTCGTCGGTCAGGACCACATCGCTTGCCTCCCGGGCCACGTCGGTGCCGGAACGACCCATGGCGATGCCCACCGAGGCGGCCTTCAGGGCCGGGGCGTCGTTGACGCCGTCGCCGGTCACAGCCACCACATGGCCCTCATCCTGCAGGGCCTCCACAATGCGCAGCTTGTCCTGGGGGGAGACGCGGGCGGCGATGGAGGTCTCGCGCAGACGGGCCCGGAGGACCTCGTCGCTCATCTCCAGCATCTCGCTGCCGGTCAGCGCCTGGTCGGTATTCTCAAGGCCCAGTCGGCGGCCTATGGCGGCTGCGGTCACCGGGTGGTCGCCGGTGATCATGACCACACGGATGCCGGCCCCGGCGCAGTCGGCGATGGCCTCGCGCACACCGGGTCGAGGCGGGTCGAGCATGCCCTCAAGCCCCAGGAATGTCAGATCGTCTGGCCGACGGCGGGAAGCGGGATCCTGGTCAGGGGAAAGGACCCTGCTGGCCACGCCTATGACGCGCAGCCCCTGGGAGCCCATGGCTTCGTAGGACTTGTGGACGGCCTGGGTGTCCAGGGGAACAACCTGGCCATCCGGGTCCAGCATGGTTCGGCTCATGGCCATGACCGCGTCCGGGGCGCCCTTGACGTATTGGGTCAGGGTGCCGTCAGGGCTGCGGCGGATGGTCATGGAGTGGAGCAGCTCCGGCTCGTAGGGGGTCTCCATGACGATAGGAGCCTCCAGGTCTTCGGTGGTCACGGCCCCGGTCTGGTCGGCCAGGCGGGCCATGGCCATATCGACCGCGTCGCCGCTGTATTCGATGCCGCCTTGTTCATTCGGCTGCCGGTGTGCCTCATTGGTCAGAGCCCCGGCCCGGGCAAGTGCGGCCAGACCACGCATACGGTCGTCGTCGGATACAGCCACTTTGCCCAGGTCCAGGCCCTCGACCGGGACGGGCTGGCCGCCGCCCAGGGTGAACTGTTCCACGGTCATACTGTTCTGGGTCAGTGTGCCGGTCTTGTCCGAGCCGATGACGGTGATGGAACCCAGGGTTTCAACGGCCGGCAGAGAGCGGACGATGGCATGGTATTCGGCCATCCTCGAGACACCCAAGGCCATGGCCACGGTCAGCACGATGGGCAGGGCCTCTGGCATGGAGGCCACCAACAGGGAGACTGCAGACAGGAAGGCCCCCGTAGCGTCGCCATAGAGGATGGCTCCGCCGATGAAGACGAAGATGGCCACCAGAAGGACGGCGACGGCGATGGCCACCTCGGTGCGGTGGATTATCCGCTGCAGGGGGGTGCGACCCTTGGCCACATGGACAAGATCGTTGATTTCGCCCAGCTCGGTGTCCGAGCCGGTGGCCACCACCAGACCTCGGCCACGGCCGCTGGTGACCATGGTGCCTGAGAAGGCCATGCAGTGCCTGTCGCCCAGGGCTGCATCGTGGTCCACGGGGTCCGTATTCTTCTTGGCATCCTCGCTCTCGCCCGTCAGCATGGCCTCGTCGATGCGCAGGTGGAGGGCTTCGATCAGCCTCAGGTCGGCGGGGATGCGATCGCCGCTCTCCAGGAGGACCAGGTCGCCCGGCACCAGCTGGTCGGCGTCAATCTGCTCCATCCGGCCCTGACGCACCACCCGCGTGGTGGGGGTGGACAGGGTGGTCAGGGCCTCTACGGCCTTGTCGGCCTTGGACTCCTGCACATAGCCGATGATGGCATTGAGGAAAAGGACCAGGAAAATGGCCGCAGCGTCCACATAATGCTGCAGAAAAATGGTGATGATGCCGCAGACCATCAGGACGGCGATCAGGGGGCCGGCAAACTGCTCCAGGAAGAGCTTCCAACGGGGTTTGGCCTGGGCCTCGGCCAGACTGTTGGGCCCGAAGAGCTCCAGTCGGCGTGCGCTCTCCTGCGTATCCAAACCCTGGTCCCCGGTGTGCAGGGTCTCCAGCACAGCCGAGGTCTCCAGGCTATGCCAGTCGGTGTCGTCGAAACGCATGTCAGCCCCTGCCGCCGCAGCGTTCTGATTCTTAATATCTGTAGATGTCATGGATGATGTCATCGGTCAACCTGGCCTTTCCAAACCGGATCGGTCATTTGTCCCCGCATGCGACCCTCTGCAGACGTTCATGCAATCTTCCTTTTGGACCGGGGGATGTCCAAAAGCATCGGGGAAACAATAGCGTGCACGCAAGTCCCCGGGGTCAAGAGATGGGGCTCCATGATCAGCCGCCGCAAGCGGTGCACCTCTAGGAGGTTCGGAGCCTTCCCGGTCTTTACGAGTATACCGATTAAGCCGGCCTTTCATGCACTTACGAGGGGTCCCAGGGCCGGATTTTCACAAATGTTCGCCTATCGCGAGCGCAGTCTTTCCACCATTTTTACTTGAGGTGTCAACTTAGCGCACATTGTCCATTAATGCTGTTCCTGGATATCGCCATTCCGTATAATGGACGATGCGACGTCGATCCTCATGCGACCCTGCACTCGGAGATTCCTTCATTGGTCGAACGAAC
>NZ_JBVPQK010000205.1:0-4900 GCF_058197115.1 Bifidobacterium sp. POST2/T3 (B1) | reverse complement strand
CGTCTGGAAGGCACCACCTTCGGTGATGTCCCGCTGAACCTGGAGTACAAGCTGGAGGTCTGGGATTCGCCCAACTCGGCCGGCATCGTCATCGACGCACTGCGTGCCGCCAAGATTGCCCTGGACCGCCACCTGGCCGGCCCGGTGCTGGCACCCAGCTCCTACTTCATGAAGTCCCCTGCTGTCCAGCATGAGGACAACGAGGCTCGCCAGTTGGTCGAGGACTACATCGCCGGCAAGGTGGAGGGTGACGAGAGCGCCCTGGATGCCGATGTCAAGGCCGCCAAGGAGAACGGCAAGGATGTCTGGCACGCCTGAGCCTGCGGATTCTGTCTGATTGATCTCTGGGGCGCTTTTGGAAGATTGTCCCAGGGGCATGGATGGCAGATGCTTGGTTTATAAAAAAGGCCGACCACTTTCGTGAGTGGTCGGCCTTTTTATATTCGGATTGAAATAGCAGCTTCAGATTTGTTGACTCCGACTGGTGCTGGACTCTTCGGTCGCAGGCTCCCTCCAAGGATTGCCGCTGGAAGGTCGGTAGGAATCTGGTTCCGGCTCAGTCCTGGTTGTGGCCTACCAGGGGGGCAATCCGCTTGTCCCAGGCATCCAGGGCTGAATTGATGACCTGGTGCATGTCATAGTAAGCGTAGGTACCTAGACGGCCGCCGAAGACGACCTTCGGCTGTTGGGCTGCCAGCTGCTTGTACTGGGTATAGAGGGCCCGGTCGTCGCCTGTATTGATGGGGTAGTAGGGTTCGTCGCCCTTGCCGGCGAAGCGGCTGTACTCCTCCCAGACCACGGTGCGCTCATGGTTCTGCTGGTCGTAACGCTCAGGGTTGAAGTTCTTGAACTCGATGGCACGGGTGTAGGGGACGTCAGGATCGGAGAAGTTCATGACCGGGCAGCCGAAGTGGTCGTCTTCGTCGTAGCGGCGCTCCTTGAAGTCCACGGTCCGCCACTTGAGCTCGCCCAGACGGTAGTCGAAGTAGCGGTCGACCGGGCCGGTGTAGACCACGGGGACCTGGCCCACCAATGCATCCCGGTTCCAGGGCTGGGAGTTGTCGAAGAAGTCGGTCTTCAGGCTCACCTGGATGCGCGGGTCGTCAATCATCCTCTCGAACCAGGCAGTATAACCGTCCTTGGGCAGGCCCTCCCAGGTGTCCTTGAAGTAGTGGTTGTCGTAATTGAATCGCACCGGGAGCCGTTTGATGATCGAAGCCGGCAGCTGAGAGGGGTCGGTCTGCCACTGCTTGGCCGTGTAGTTCTTGACGAAGGCCTCATATAGAGGCCGGCCAATCAGGGAGATGCCCTGGTCGTTCAGGTTGCCCGGGTCGGTCCCGGCCAGTTCGCCAGCCTGTTCGCGGATCAGTTCACGGGCCTGCTGGGGCGTGTAGTGGGCGTGGAAGAACTGGTTGATGGTGCCCAGGTTGATGGGCAGGGGGTAGACCTCGCCCTTGTGGGTGGTGTAGACCCGGTGGGTGTAGTCGGTGAATTCGGTGAAGCGATTGACGTACTCCCAGACCTTGCGATTGGAGGTGTGGAAGAGGTGGGCCCCATACTTGTGGATCTCGGCCCCGGTCTCCTCGTCCATATAGGAGTAAGCATTGCCCCCGATGTGGTCGCGCACGTCGATGATCCGCACCCGGGCTCCGCTGTGCTCGACCGCCTGCTGGGCCACGGTCAGACCGAACAGGCCAGCGCCCACAATCACCAAATCAGCATCCATGTCAGCCATTCGTCTTCAGCCATCCATCCCTTGTCGCTGTGATGCCGGGCTGGCTACTGTCTACTGCCAGGGTCCGGCACGGTCCGGGATCAGCCGCTCGGAGTGCGGCGATCCTGTTGCCTACATGCTAGCGGACAGGTCTGGTCAGGGAAGCGGCGGGCAGCAATATCGACTGAATACGCACCTGGTGTCGATGGGTCGGCGCTTGTCAGTGGACAAGTGGAGCCTGTCTGCTATCATGGTGACTTGCTCTCACGTGGCGTTATGTCACCCAATCCCCCCAGGGCAGGAATGCAGCAAGGGTAAGTGGCCTCTGGCGGGTGCGTGGGAGTTTTCCATATTCGCCCTGACTGAACCGGTTGGAGTCGTGAAGGGAGCGCATTCGTCGGACGGGGTGTCGGATGTCGACCCAGGGGTTGGATAGAGTCTAGAGGTATGACCAACAAGCGCAAACAGGGCGAAGTACAGCAAGCCTGGTACCGTGACCCGAATGAGCAGACCGAAGCGGCCAGCAGTCATGTTGACCAGGATCCCTTGATGTCTCGTCCCCGGATCTCAGCCTTGGTTTTGTGCCTGGTCGCCGGCCTGGCCTGCCTGGGTCTGGCGGCTTTGGTCTGGTGGGCGGCTGTCTGGACTGTTCCCGGGCAGACCTATGACGACATGGCCCTGACCAACTTCCGTGGCTTCCTTGACCAGGCACCACTTGTCAAGGCTTATCTGGGGCTGTTCACCATTCCTTTTGTGACTGTGGCGATCTGCGTAGTGCTGGGCCTTGTCGCCCTGGTGGTGGTTCTAGTGCGACGCCGGTGGTGGCTGCTTGGCCAGGTTGCTGTTTATGCACTGGTGGTCTACGGGGCGGCACGCATTCTCAAACGTTACCTGCCTCGCCCTGTGCTGATCCACGCTCAGGCTTCCGCTGCCAATTCGGCCCCCTCGGGACACACCATCCTCGCTCTGGCGGTGGTCCTGGCCCTGCTCTGTGTGGTGCCCCGGGTTTGGAGGGCCTTTGTTGCCTTGGTGGGATTCGCCTTTGACCTGTCCGTGGGCTGCTCGCTGGTGCAGGGTGGCTGGCACCGTCCCTCAGACGTGGTCATGGGCATTCTCATTCCTACCGGTCTCTGCCTTATTGCACTGGCTGCCACTCGGGGGACCGGTATGGATGTTCCTGGGACCAGGATGTCCTCGGCTTCGATTCAGATTGTTTCCACCCTGATGCTGGTAGCTGGGTTCCTAGGGATTATTTACGCCTGCTATGTCATCTGGCAGGTCAGCCCTGGTCTGGAGATCGGTGCCCGGTGGACGGCCTATGGGGTTCACTGCTCAGCGGTCATACTGATGGCCTCGGTTCTGTCTCTGACCCTGGGTCTGGTTCTGGCGATGAGGCAGATTACGGCCTCGCCTCTGACCAGGATGGGCCTTGTCGGTCGGCCCCCGGCTCCGCCTAAAAATGACTGAGATCGAACTCTGGGCGTACTGAACGTCTCTGATTCATCCACCATCAGTCCTAGGGTTTCACGCCCGTGCACATGACCCCTTGATTTGCATGGTTACGGAACCCCGTGAGTAAGATGGCGTGCGAAAGACAACAATATAAGGAGAGGCCATGGCATCCGGCAATAAGCTCGTCATTGTTGAGTCGCCAACCAAGGCGAAGAAGATCGGCGGGTACCTGGGCAAGGGCTACACGGTCATGGCCTCGGTGGGTCATATCCGCGACCTGGCCCAACCATCGCAGATCCCGGCCTCCCAGAAGAAGGCCTACGGCAAGTTTGGCGTAGACGTGAATGATGGCTTCAAGCCCTACTACATCGTGGACGATAAAAAGAAACACACGGTCTCCGAGCTCAAGAAGGCGCTGAAGAACGCCGACGAGCTTTATCTGGCCACTGATGAGGATCGGGAGGGGGAGGCCATCGCCTGGCATCTGGTCCAGACCCTTAAACCCAAGGTTCCGGTAAAGCGCATGGTCTTTCACGAGATCACTCCAGAGGCCATCAAGAATTCGCTCAAGCACACCAGGGACGTGGATGCCCACATGGTCGATGCCCAGGAGACCCGCAGGGTGCTTGATCGCCTCTATGGCTACGAGCTTTCACCGGTGCTCTGGCGCAAGGTGGGTCCGGGACTGAGTGCAGGGCGTGTGCAGTCTGTGGCGACTCGGCTGATTGTGGAGCGCGAGCGTGAGCGCATGGCCTTCGTCAAGGCCTCCTACTGGGATCTGCTGGCGCGTCTGGTGCAGGAGGATGCCGGGCAATCGGCGTCCCCAGGTGGTTTTCAGGCCCGAATGATCAGCCTGGGGAAGCAGCGGCTGGCGGTTTCCAAGGATTTCACCTCCAAGGGTCGACTGACGGAAGCGGCTGCCAAGGAGCAGGTCCTGCAGCTGGATGAGCAGCATGCCCGAAACCTGGCTGAGACGCTGAAGGATCAGGACTTCACAGTGACGGGTATGGAGACCAAGCCTTACCGTCGGCGTCCTCAGCCCCCGTTTACCACCTCTACCCTGCAGCAGACGGCTGGTAACCGGCTGGGCATGAGTTCCCGGGCCACCATGCGGGCTGCCCAGGGGCTCTATGAGAACGGGTTTATCACCTACATGCGTACCGATTCGGTCACTCTCTCCCAGGAGGCCATCGCTGCTGCCCGCAAGGGGGTCGAGCGTGAGTACGGGGCCGAATACCTTTCGGCCGAGTCCAAACAGTATGTGACCAAGACTGCCGGCGCCCAGGAGGCCCACGAGTGCATCCGGCCCGCCGGTTCCACCTTCCACAGGCCTCAGGATCTTGCCGACCGTCTGGCCCCTGACCAGCTCAAGCTTTACACCCTGATCTGGCGGCGCACCCTGGCTTCGCAGATGGCTGACGCCACCGGGTCCACAGCCACTATCCACCTGTCGGCGCAGGCTGGCAAGGAGGGTACGGCCCTCTTCCAGGCTTCAGGCACCGTCATCAAGTTCCCTGGGTTCCTCAAGGCCATGGGTGGTGCAGGCTCTGAGCAGAATGATGAGGACTCTTCCCTGCCTCCGGTCCAGCAGGGTGACGTGCTTCGTGCTGCCTCTGTCGATCCCGAGGGCCATGAGACCCAGCCGCCTGCACGTTACACTGAGGCCTCTCTGGTCAAGACCCTGGAGGCCAAGGAGATTGGCAGGCCTTCCACCTATGCCAGCATCATTTCGAC
>NZ_JBVPQK010000204.1:0-4911 GCF_058197115.1 Bifidobacterium sp. POST2/T3 (B1) | reverse complement strand
CTGTCCCGGCTGTCACCGCCGAAATACATGAGGGAGTAACCCAGGTAGGTGATGACCGTAGCCATGGCCGAAGCCACAGCAGAGGTCAGGATGTCATGGTTGTAGACGTGCATGAGCTCGTGGCCCAGCACCCCGCGAATCTCCCGCTCGTTGAGGATACGCAGAATCCCCTGGGTGCAGCAGACGGCGGCATGGCGCTCGTTACGGCCTGTGGCAAAAGCGTTGGGAGAGTCAGTGGGGGCGATGTAGATGCGGGGCATGGGCTTGCCGGCCCTCCCCGACAGTTCCCGGACGATCCGGTAGAGGTCGGGGGCCTCCTGCTCGCTGACCGGCCGGGCATGCATGGAGGCGATCGCCACCTTGTCGGAGAACCAGTAGGACCCGAAAGTGGTGGCCAGGCCTATGAGGATATAGATGCCCAGCGTCCCCTGGCGACCGCCAGTCAGCCACCAGATGAGCATAATAACGGCCCACATAAGGGCGAACAAAAGCGTCGTTTTAAGGCCGTTGAAATGTCCGTGAACCTTCAGCTTGCCATTCATGGGTTCCATGGTAGACAATGCCGCTGAATTTTTGCTGAACGACCGCTGAAAAGATGAAACTGCCGATGGTCCCTCGCCATTTCAGAACAATACGATTGGATCTTCGTTCTTCTTGTCACGAGGCTTAGGAACATACCGGGCTTTCTTCAACCTTCCGTTGGCATCGAAGAACTGACGCAGGCTCATGCTCTCCACCCCAAAATGGTCTGCGATGTTAGGAATCTTGGGCTCTTTCTTCATATGCTGCCCCTGTTGCAGCGGAACCCGGGCCTCATCCGTCACTATGACTGCCCCCTCGACCTTGGCCACGGCGATCAGCCAGGGATCCGCCTTGCTCTCTGGCTCCCAACATTGGCGTGACTCTTCCGTATAATTCCCGCAGGTGACCAGATAATCCTGAATTTTCGCATAAACCTGCGCATACTTGTCATCCTTATGGCTTATTTGGCGGCCTTTGAACACTGCACGCACCCAAAGATCCAGCATATCGGGATCAGTGGCTTGCTCGTTGACCAGCTCTTCGTAGACAACATCCACCATGGCAATCGCCTTGTCCTCAGCCAGCTTTTCCATCCACCGCCAGAAGGGGTGAAACTCCTTGTAGTCGAAAGGATGGTTGAGCCGGTAGGAGGCGATGAAGATGTTGGAATCAGGCAGGTAGAGGGTAGCGGTCATATCAGCTTCTTTTCACGAATCAATCCCTGATAAGACTGCGGGGAGCGCACCCCCACCAGGTCGAAGCCCTCAGTCGGAGCCAGTCTGCCCCCGTCCATGGCGGCATTGACCAAGCGGACGAAACCGGTATCAACCCTGGAGGCATTGGTCCTGTTGCCATTACCATGGGTTTCCTGCTCCTGATGATGAGCGGCCTTGCCCTGAAGATGCCGATCCATTCGTGCCCGCAGTTCCTCGAGTGTATCCTCGTCAGTCAAGCCGAACTGATGGGCCTGTATCCCCATGGCCAAGGCACTCAGATGGAAGTCGTCAGCTATAGACTCCGCAGCGTCGGCCGGCTCTTGGCCCTCGTCCAGCTTCTCCTGCCACAGCCGCCGGAAACGGTCATCATGAATCACAGCCATTACCACCGCCCGGTTTATCGCGCGCTCCATGGCCTTGCGGTCCCCTTGTCCGCCAATACCGTCGAAGAGCTCCTGAGTGCCCAGCAGTACGTGTCCCACCTCGTGAATCAAGGTGAAGATCATGCCGTCAAAGGAGTCGTTTCTGTTGATGAACACCAGCGGAGCCATGTCGTCGATCAACACGAATCCTCGGAACTCCTGGAGATCCAGTTTTCGAGAACTCACGGAGCCCACCTGGGAGTTGAGCATGATCATAATGCCCGCTTTAGAGACACGTTCCTTGAGCTGACGGAAACGGTCGCTGGAATCGCCGCCCTCCCAGGCAGAGCGCCCATCCAACCCAAGGGTGGAGCGAAGCGCATCAGCCAGGGCATCGTCATGGTCGGCATCGCGCACCGAACCAACTAGCGGGTTGGCATCCAGGCCAGACTCAAGCAGTTCATCCCTGGCCCACTCCTGCCTGAATCGCATCTGGTCTATGGTGTCCTGCAAGTTTTTGCTGGGCTGCACAGACGTATTGCCTACGGTCCGGTACTGGACCAGAGGCTCAGAACGACGCTGGGGCACAACCGACCGGACCAAGGCACCGAAGGGCACATGCAGGGCCCTGCTGAGCTGCTCTACCTTGTTGAAGGATACAGACACGGGTTCCTTGGATTCCAGCCAATCCGGCAACTGGCCAAGCCCTCGGCGCTGAGACAGGGCCACTGGATCGGCATCACCCTCCTCAACGGCCCACTGGAGGGTGGCCGGATAGAGAGTCAGATTAGCCATGTCACGCTCCTTCGATTCCGTGATGGGCTCTAATGACAATGATAGCTACGCGAGGCCCATCCGTCTGCAGTAAGCACCCAGTATTGAATACTAAGAAATAGGACCCGGGTGAGGATTCATGAGCCTCATCCAAGTCCTGTCACTGTCAACACAGGCCTAAGAGCGATCGCCTACTCGCCGTGCGCTAGCTGGCGGAGCTGGTCGGGGTCGATAACCTTGATATGCTCGCGGCCAGCCTTGGCGCCCTCGGCACGCTCGTAGGCATCCACCCGCTTCCAGCCGGCGAAGTCGATGGGCTGGATGCCCTTGTCTGCCAAGAAACGGTCAATCGAATCGTCGTCGCGGTCCTTGGCGAAGCGGCCACGAGTCGGGCTGGCGGCCAGGTCATCCAGCATGTTGCCGATGGTCTCCAGGGCATCGGATTTGGTGGATCCGATCAGACCTACAGGTCCCCTCTTGGCCCAACCAGTGGCGTAGAGACGGTCGATGGGTCGGCCGTCCTGCCCCTCGGGAGCAGTGGTCACACGACCGTGGACGTTGGAGAGCGTATAGCCGGCGAAATCGTAGGGAATGCCGGGAACTTCGGCAGGCTTGTAGCCGATGGCATGGTAGACGGCCTGAACCGGGTACTCCTCGTACCGGCTGGTCTCCTCCATGGTGCCCTCGGGCGTGACCTTGGTCTTCTCCACCCGAATGCCGGTCACCTTGCCGTCCTGGCCGATGATTGCGGCTGGCATCCGGTAGAAGTGCATATAGAAACGACGGTCGGCGGGGTTGCCTTCGAAGTCGACGCCGCCGTCCTCAGCCATGTCCTCGGCCATCTCCCTGATGGCGAAGAGCTCCTCCAGCATCTGCCGGGTCAGCTTGTCGGCACCGGCCCGGTCGATGGTCTCCTGATCCAGGTCGAAGTCTTCCTCGTCGATGACGATTTGCACCCCGGGCAGCTTCTCCAGCTCGCGCAGCTCCTGGACCGAGAACTTGGCCTGGGCTGGTCCGCGACGGATGAACATGTGCAGTTCACGGGCCTGGTTGCCCTGAATCCCCTGGTAGACGTTATCGGGGATGTCGGTGCCCAGCAGGTCGTCGGCCCGCCGCATCAGGATTCTGGAGACATCCATGGCCACGTTCCCGCCTCCGATGACGGCCACCTGCCTGGCATCCAGGGGCCAGTCCTGGTCAGCGTCGGGATAGCCGTCATACCATTCGACGAAGTGGGCGGCCCCGTGAACGCCATCAAGCTCATGCCCGGCAATCTCCAGGGGGCGATCGTCCACAGCGCCGGTGGCGAAGAGCACCACATCGTAGCGCTCAAGCAGGTCATCCAGGTTGACGTCCTTGCCGAACTCCACATCCGCGTAGAGATGGATCTCGGGGTTGTCCAGCGTCTTCTCCAAGGCGCCTGCGATGTACTTGATGCTGGGATGATCCGGGGCCACGCCGTAACGGACCAGACCGAAGGGAACGGGCAGCTTCTCGAACAAATCGATCCGGGCCCGGTCGCCCAGACCCAGGTCTGTCCCCTTTTCCCGAAGTTGCCGCAGCAGGATGTCAGAGGCGTAGACCCCCGCAGGCCCCGCGCCTATGACGGCCACGCGCAGGGGTGAGTCGGCTTCCTCGCCGCGGGCCGGTGCGGGCATGGTGGAATCATTGACATTAATATCGCTCATGCTTGTCAGCCTAACGCAAAGCGACGGTCGGGAACAGAGCTAGTTGGGCTCCATCCCCGGGACTTTCACCAAGCGTCGCGAAATGGCATCAGTCCCGATCTATCAGCGCAGTCAGGGCCCAGAGGATGGAAACCACGTCGATGGCCTCCTGCGTAAAGGCGCCGACAACCACCGGAATTAGGTCGAAGGCGGCACAGAGCATGCCCACTGTGGCCAGGGTCAGCCCCAGCATGACCGCCTGGAGCATGACCCTCTTGGTCCTTCGGGCGATGGCGATCGACCTGGGCAGACAGGCGATGTCGTCATTCATGATTACGGCCTGGGCGGACTCGGAGGCGGCCGTGGTGGTTCCGTCGGTGATGGCCATGCCCACGTCGGCAGCGGCCAGGACCGGAGCATCGTTGACCCCGTCCCCCACCATCAGGGTGATGGATTTGGTCACTGACTCACCAAGGAATTTGGACAGCCAGATGTCCCAGAATGGCTGCCGATTGGGCTCCTCCCTGGAAGCCTTGGCGATCAGATTGGTCTTGTCCTCGGGGAAGAGGCCGGCATGCACGTCGGTGATGCCCACCTGGTCGGCGATGATCCGGGCCGAGTCCTCCTTGTCGCCGGTGACCATGGATAGACGGGTGATACCCAACTCCCGTAGCTGGGTGATGGTCTGAGCGGCATCCGACCTGGGCACGTCCTTCATGACGACCCTGGCGGCCAAGACCCCATCAATAGAGACGTAGGAGGCCATCTCGTCAGGAGCCAGGGGGCCGAATAAATCACTTGAATGCCCGTCTGCCACGAACTGGGCCCTGCCCACCTTGACCTGGTGGCCGTCGACCTGGCCCTGTACCC
>NZ_JBVPQK010000203.1:0-4914 GCF_058197115.1 Bifidobacterium sp. POST2/T3 (B1) | reverse complement strand
GGGTACAGGGCCAGGTCGACGGCCACCAGGTCAAGGTGGGCAGGGCCCAGTTCGTGGCAGACGGGCATTCAAGTGATGTATTCGGCCCCCTGGCACCTGACGAGATGGCCTCCTATGTCTCTATCGATGGGGTCTTGGCCGCTAGGGTCGTCATGAAGGACGTGCCCAGGTCGGATGCCGCCCAGACCATCACCCAGTTGCGGGAATTGGGCATCACCCGTCTCTCCATGGTCACCGGCGACAAGGAGGACTCGGCCCGGATCATCGCCGGCCAGGTGGGCATCACCGACGTGCATGCCGGCCTCTTCCCCGAGGACAAGGCCGATCTGATCGCCAAGGCTTCCAGGGAGGAGCCCAACCGTCAGCCATTCTGGGACATCTGGCTGTCCAAATTCCTTGGTGAGTCAGTGACCAAATCCATCACCCTGATGGTGGGGGACGGGGTCAACGATGCTCCGGTCCTGGCCGCCGCCGACGTGGGCATGGCCATCACCGACGGGACCACTACGGCCGCCTCCGAGTCCGCCCAGGCTGTGATCATGAATGACGACATCGCCTGTCTGTCCAGGTCGATCACCATCGCCCGCAGGACCAAGCGGGTCATGCTCCAGGCGGTCATGCTGGGGCTGACCCTGGCCACGGTGGGCATGCTCTGCGCCGCCTTCGACCTGATTCCGGTGGTTGTGGGTGCCTTTACACAGGAGGCCATCGACGTGGTTTCCATTCTTTGGGCCCTGACTGCGCTGATAGACCGGGACTGAGGTCATTCGCGACGCTTGGTGAAAGTCCCGGGGATGGAGCCCGACTAGCTCTGTTTCCGCCCGCCGCTTTGCGTTAGGCTGACAAGCATGAGTGATATTAGTGTCAACGATTCCACCATGCCCGCACCGGCCCGCGGCGAGGGAGCCGGCTCCCCCCTGCGCGTGGCCGTCATAGGTGCGGGGCCTGCAGGGGTCTATGCCTCTGACATCCTGCTGCGGCAGCTCCGGGAGAAGGGTGCCGATCTCGGTCTGGGCGACCGGGCCCGTATCGATTTGTTCGAGAAGCTGCCCGTTCCCTTCGGCCTGGTTCGTTACGGTGTGGCTCCCGATCATCCCAGCATCAAATACATCGCCGGCGCCTTGGAGAAGACCCTGGACAACCCCGAGATCCATCTCTATGCGGATGTGGAGTTCGGCAAGGACGTCAACCTGGATGATCTGCTTCAGCGCTACGATGTGGTGCTCTTCGCCACCGGTGCCGTGGACGACCGCCCCTTGGAGATCGCCGGCCACGACCTTGATGGCGTTCACGGGGCCGCCCACTTCGTCGAATGGTATGACGGCTATCCCGAAGCTGACCAGGACTGGCCCCTGGATGCCAAGCAGGTGGCCGTCATCGGAGGCGGGAACGTGGCCATGGATGTCTCCAGAATACTGATGCGCCGGGCCGACGACCTGCTGGGCACCGACATCCCCGACAATGTCTACCAGGGGATTCAAGGCAACCAGGCCCGCGAACTGCACATGTTCATCCGTCGCGGGCCGGCCCAGGCCAAGTTCTCGGTCCAGGAGCTGCGTGAGCTGGAGAAGCTGCCCGGGGTGCAAATCGTCATCGACGAGGAGGACTTCGATCTGGATCAGGAGACCATCGATCGGGCCGGCGCCGACAAGCTGACCCGGCAGATGCTGGAGGAGCTCTTCACCATCAGGGAGATGGCCGAGGACATGGCTGAAGACGGTGGCGTCGACTTCGAAGGCAATCCCGCCGACCGCCGTTTCTATATGCACTTCTACCGGATGCCTGCCGCAATCATCGGCCAGGATGGTAAGGTCACCGGAATTCGCGTGGAGAAGACCAAGGTCACGCCCGAGGGCACCATGGAGGAGACCGGCCAGTACGAGGAGTACCCGGTACAGGCCGTCTATCACGCCATCGGCTACAAGCCTGCCGAGGTTCCCGGCGTTCCTTATGACTTCTCCGGCTACACCCTTTCCAACGTCCATGGTCGCGTGACCACTGCTCCCGAAGGGCAGGACGGCCGACCCATCGACCGTCTTTACGCAACGGGCTGGGCCAAGCGGGGACCCGTGGGCCTGATCGGGTCCACCAAGTCCGATGCCCTGGAGACCATCGGCAACATGCTGGATGACCTGGCCGCCAGCCCGGCTCGCGGCCGCTTCGCCAAGGATCGTGACGACGATTCGATTGACCGTTTCTTGGCCGACAAGGGCATCAGGCCCATCGACTTCGCCGGTTGGAAGCGGGTAGATGCCTATGAGCGAGCCGAAGGCGCCAAGGTCGGCCGCGAGCACATCAAGGTCATCGATCCCGACCAGCTTCGCCAGCTCGCCCACGGCGAGTAGGCGATTGGTCTTAGGCCGTCAGTGGCAGGGCCTGGATGAGGTTTCATAAACCACGTCCAGGCCCTGTTTCTTGATCTGGCTACCGGGTGCTCACAGCGGACGGATAGACCCGGCGCAGCTATCATTGTTATTAGAGCCCTTCACGGAATCGAAGGAGCGTGGCATGGCTAATCTGACTCTCTATCCGGCAACCCTGCAGTGGGCCGTTGAGGAGAGTGATGCCGATCCGGTGGCCCTGTCTCGGCGCCGGGGGCTTGGCCAGTTGCCGGATTGGTTGGAATCCAAGGAACCCGTGTCCGTATCCTTCAACAAGGTTGAGCAGCTCAGCAGGGCCCTGCATATACCTTTTGGCGCCTTGATCAGGTCGGTCGTGCCCCAGCGTCGCCTTGAGCCTCTGGTCCGGTACCGTACCGTAGGCAATACGTCTGTGCAGCCGAGCAAAAACCTGCAGGACACCATCGACCAGATGCGATTCAGGCAGGAATGGGCCAGGGATGAATTGCTTGAGTCCGGCTTGGACGCCAACCCGCTGGTCGGTTCGGTACAGGATGCCGAGCATGACGATGCCCTGGCTGATGCGCTTCGCTCCACCCTTGGACTGGATGGGCGCTCTGCCTGGGAGGGCGGCAATTCCAGCGACCGCTTCCGTCAGCTCAAGGAACGGGCATCCAATGCGGGCATCATGATCATGCTCAACTCCCAGGTGGGTTCCGTAAGTTCTCGAAAGCTGGATCTTCAGGAATTCCGGGGATTCGTGCTGATCGACGACATGGCTCCGCTGGTGTTCATCAACAGAAACGATTCCTTTGACGGCATGATCTTCACCTTGATTCACGAGGTGGGCCATGTACTGCTGGGCACTCAGGAGCTCTTCGACGGTATTGGCGGCCAAGGGGATCGCAAGGCCATGGAGCGCGCGATAAACCGGGCTGTGGTAAAGGCTGTGATTGATGATGACCGCTTCCGGCGGCTGTGGCAGGAGAAGCTGGACGAGGGCCAAGAGCCGGCCGACGCCGCGGAATCCATAGCTGACGACTTCCATCTGAGTGCCTTGGCCATGGGGATACAGGCCCGTCAGTTCGGCTTGACTGGCGAGGATACGCTTGAGGAGCTGCAGACACGAATGAATCGGCATCTTCAGGACAAGGCCGTTCATCATCAGGAGCGGGAATCCCATGGCAATGGCAACAGGACCAATGCCTCCAGGGTTGACACCGGTTTCGTCCGCCTGGTCAATGCCGCCATGGACGGGGGCAGACTGGCTCCGACTGAGGGCTTCGACTTGGTTGGGGTGCGTTCCCCGCAGTCTTATCAGGGTTTGATTCGTGAAAAGAAGCTGATATGACTGCTACTCTCTACCTGCCTGATTCCAACATCTTCATCGCCTCCTACCGGCTCAACCATCCTTTCGACTACAAGGAGTTCCACCCCTTCTGGCGATGGATGGAAAAACTGGCTGAGGACAGGTCGATTGCCATGGTGGATGTCGTCTACGACGAGCTGGTCAACGAGCAGGCCGCTGATCCCGATATGTTGGATCTTTGGGTGCGTGCAGTGTTCAAAGGCCGCCAAATAAGCCACAAGGACGACAGGTATGCGCAGGTATATGCGAAAATCCAGGATTATCTGGTCACCTGCGGGCAGTATACGGAAGGCTCGCGCCAATACTGGGAGTCAGAGGGCAAGGCGGATCCCTGGCTGATTGCCGTGGCCAAGGTTGAGGGTGCAGTCATTGTGACGGATGAGGCCCGAGTTCCGCTGCAACAGGGACAGCACATGAAGAAAGAGCCCAAGATCCCTAACATCGCAGAGCAGTTTGGGGTGAAGACCATCAATCTTCGCCGATTCTTCGATACCAACGGGAGGTTGAAGAAGGCCCAATATGTTCCTTCTGAGCCTAAAAGCAGGAGAAAGGCTGCGAGCCAACCAGGCCTGTTCTGAGCAGATAGTAGGGGAGGAGCCCGGCAGTCCCATCTTTTCAGCGGTCGTTCAGCAAAAATTCAGCGGCATTGTCTACCATGGAACCCATGAATGGCAAGCTGAAGGTTCACGGACATTTCAACGGCCTGAAAACGACGCTTTTGTTCGCCCTTATGTGGGCCGTTATTATGCTCATCTGGTGGCTGACCGGCGGTCGCCAGGGGACGCTGGGCATCTATATCCTCATAGGCCTGGCCACCACTTTCGGATCCTACTGGTTCTCTGACAAGGTGGCGATTGCCTCCATGCATGCCCGGCCGGTCAGCGAGCAGGAGGCCCCCGACCTTTACCGGATTGTCCGGGAGCTGTCGGGGAGAGCCGGCAAGCCCATGCCCCGCATCTACATTGCCCCCACTGACTCGCCCAACGCTTTCGCTACAGGCCGTAACGAGCGCCATGCTGCCGTCTGCTGCACCCAGGGGATCCTGCGCATCCTCAACGAGCGGGAGATTCGCGGGGTGCTGGGCCACGAGCTCATGCATGTCTACAACCATGACATCCTGACCTCTGCCGTGGCTTCGGCCATGGCTACGGTCATCACCTACCTGGGTTACTCCCTCATGTATTTCGGCGGTGACAGCCGGGACAG
>NZ_JBVPQK010000202.1:0-4928 GCF_058197115.1 Bifidobacterium sp. POST2/T3 (B1) | reverse complement strand
CAGTGCACGGACGAGTCCGAGCTCAGGAAGGTGCTGGCCGACCCCTCGGTGACCTATTATTGCGGATTTGACCCCACTGCCCCCTCACTGCATGTGGGCAATCTGGTCCAGCTGCTCAACATGCGCCATCTGCAGGCGGCCGGTCTGCATCCCATCGCTGTTGTGGGCGGGGCCACCGGGCTGATTGGCGACCCTCGTCAGTCAGGGGAGCGCACCCTGAATCCCAAGCAGACCGTGGCCGAGTGGACCGAGCGCCTTCGTGGGCAAATCGGTCGCTTCCTGGATACCGAGGGAGACAACCCCGTCCGGTTCGTCAACAACTACGAGTGGACCGGCTCCATGAGCACCATCGACTTCCTGCGCGATGTGGGCAAGAACTTCCGCATGGGCACCATGCTGGCCAAGGACACGGTGGCCCGCCGTCTGGACTCCGACGAAGGCATCTCCTTTACTGAGTTCAGCTATCAAGTGCTCCAGGGCAACGATTTTCTGGAGCTCTTTGACCGCTACGGATGCAGTCTGCAGCTTGGCGGCAGCGACCAGTGGGGGAATCTGACCAGCGGTCTGGATTTGATTCGCAAGGTGCGCAATGCGTCCGTCAATGTTATGACCAGCCCGTTGATCACTGACTCCCAGGGCAAGAAGTTCGGCAAGTCTGAGGGCAACGCAGTCTGGCTGGATCCCACCATGTTCAGCCCCTACCGCTTCTACCAGTTCTGGTTCAACCAGCCTGACGACCAGGTGGTCAAGCTGCTGAAGACCTTTACCTTCCTGCCCAAGGCCGAAATCGAGCGTCTGGAGGAAAGGACCGCCCAGGATCCGGGCGCTCGCGAGGCCCAGAAGGTTCTGGCCTGGCAGGTGACCTCCTATGTGCACGGCGAGCATGCCGCTCAGGGGGCCATTGATGCCTCTGGTGCCCTCTTCGGTCGTGGCAAGACCCTGGAGGAGCTGGACGAGGATGTGCTGGATTCTGCTCTGGACGGGCTCAAGGTCGATGATGGTCAAGGCGGGCGAGCTCTGCCCGCAGCCAGCGAGGGCCAGCGTCTGGTGGAGGCCGGGGTTGCGGCCGGACTCTTCCGTTCAGTCTCTGAGGCTCGTAAGACTGTGGCATCGGGTGGTTTCTATCTGAATAACCAGCGGGTCGAGGATCCGGATCAGGTATTGGGGAACAAGGACTTTCTGCATGGGCGCTTCGCCCTGGTTCGCAGAGGAAAGAAGGCCTTGGGCGCACTTGAGCGTCGGGCCGGCAAGTAGGAACGTAGGAATTAAGGACACTGATGGCAGAAGAACACAATTATTCCCGGGGCGATCGCGGACGGGGCCGGGGCGGTTCGCGTCCGGGCGGATTCCGGTCGGGTGGCCGTCGCTCTTCGGGCTTCCACAAGGGCGGTTCGCACTCTGGTGGATACCGCTCCGGCGGCTATCGTTCGGGGGGTCACCGTTCCGGTAACTTCCACAACCATGACGGCGAGGGCGGCGAAGAGCGCCGTTCCGAGAACAGGAATGGCCAGCGGCCCTTCCGCGGGCGCGGGCACGACCGGTTCGAGCGCGACAATCGCGGATACAGACATGACCGTCAGGATGGTCACGGCGGCTTCCGCAGGGATTCCGACCGTGACCGCCACGGCCGTCGGCAGGATGGCGACCGTCCACGTCGCGACTTTCATGCCAACGGGAATGGCGGATATGGGCATCGTGATCGTGACAACAACCGCGGTCGGTCGGGGTATGGCTACCAGCGGCATGACCGTGACCGTGATCGTAGCCAGGGTTTCCACGGGGACCGCCGTCGGGATGACAACCGGAGGTTTGACCGTCGGCAGGATGAGCGGTCCGGTGGGGATCGCCCCTGGAACAACCGCTCCCGTGATGACCGTCCACGCCAGGACCGTTCACATGGGGATCGTCCCTACGGCAACCACTCTTATGGCGATCGTTCCCGTGATGATCATCGTCAAGGCGGCTATCGGGGCGACCGTTCCCGTGGCGACAGGTATCAGGGCCAGCATGGCCGTGATGACCGTCGTCGTGACGCTTATCGCCATGACGACCGCCGGGGGGCCTATCAGCGTGACCGCCAGAATGGCTATGACCGTGGTCGTCGTAACTCTGACGGGACCATCTCCTACCCCTCGCAGAACCCCTATACGGATCGTCGGCCTGGCGAGCCCAAGATGCCCAAGGGTTTGGAATGGTCCATGCTTTCCAAGGATGATCGTCTACGCCTGCGTGGACTGAGCAAGGAGCATGCCGAGAACATCGGCCTACACATTTTGGCCGCCTATGCCTTGGAAGAGACTGATCCCCAAGGTGCTCTGGCCCATGCTAAGTGGGCTGCTCGGCAGGCTTCGCGGATCGATCTTGCCCGTGAGACGTTGGCGCTGGTGGCCTACCGTCAGGGCGATTACAAGCTGGCCTTGAAGGAGTTCCGCACTGCACACCGCATGAACGGCTATTCTGATTACCTGCCTTTCATCGCCGACTGTGAACGTGGTCTGGGCAATCCTCGCAAGGCCATTGAGGAGGCTACCTCCGAGGAGGGCAGCCAGCTGCAGGGCGAGTCCAAGGCGGAGATGTTCTTGGTTTATGCCGGAGCACTGGGCGATTTGGGCTTGTGGGATAAGGCCATCGAGACCGTTCAGGCCCTGGTCAAGGCCCGCGGGCTCAGCGGTGACTACCGGATGCGTGCCGTGCAGGCCGAGCAGAACTTCCTTGAACAGGCTGGTCGCAGCCAGGAGGCTCTGGAGTTGGAACCCCTGCTGGATCGGCTGGAAGCGGAGTATGCCGACGAGGATGAGGACGAAGATGGCCAGAAGGACGGACAGTCCGAGGAGATCCTGATTGACTACGACCTGGAGCACTTGGATCCGGCCATGATGGAGGAGCTCTCCATTGACCCGGATGGCGGTGAGAACGATTCGGATGAGGATGAGACTGAAGATGCCGAGTCTGGTGCCACTGATGCATCTGATCAGGGTGCTGATGGCAGTAAGGGTGAGGAATCTCCCGAATCAGTAGCTTCGAACGATTCAGCGGACCCAACTGACACAGGTGATTCAATTGATTCGACTGAATCATCTAATTCAGCTGATACATCCGATACAGTTGATTCAACTGGTTCGTCTGACTTAGCCGGTTCAGCCGAAATGCCGGAATCGGAAATCCAGAAATCGTCAGATGCTGTGGAGCAAATCGGGGGAGAGCCTTCTCATCTTGATGCAGAAACTTCGGACGAAGGTTCTCAAAGCGACCAGAACGGTAGCGAAGCTGACACAACTGTTACTGGCGAAGTTGCTGATGGCTGTGACGCGACTGTTCAGGATGCAGGATCCGATGCAGACACTATCGATGATCAAAATGAGCAGGTCAGGGATGCGCAGGTCAAGGAGTCCGGTACATCTGATGAAGACAGGGCTGAATAGTGACCGTCTTTCTCAAAGGGACTGATGACGCTCCGGCAAAGACCTACCGTCTGGCTCTACTGGACTTGGACGGGGTGGTCTACCGGGGCGCTGACCCTGTAGAGTATGCGGCCGAGGGCATTGACCGTGCTCAGATGCTTGGCATGCGCATGGCTTACACCACCAACAATGCATCCCGGTTCCCGCATGTGGTGGCTGATCAACTGCGCGATTTCGGTTTGACCTTGGACGATGGCCAGGTCATCACCTCTGCCGTCGTTGCGGCACGAATGCTGCGCAGATACCTGCAGGATGGCGCCAGGGTGCTGGTCATTGGATCCGATCATCTACGAGATCAGATCCGCCTCAATGGGATGGTGCCTGTATACAAGGCTGCAGATCAGCCAGAGGCCGTCATCCAGGCTTGGTATCCCGAGTTGAGTTGGCAGGACCTGGCCCAGGCTGCCTTTGCCATAGAAAACGGTGCACGTTACTTCACTACCAACAAGGATCAGACCCTGCCCCGCGAAGGTGGTATGGCACCAGGCAATGGAGCCATGCTCCAACCGGTGATTCTGGCTACTGGCAAGCAGCCGGAGGACTCGGCCGGCAAGCCGGAATCGGCCATGTACGACGAGGCTCGACAGCTGTTGGCCGATAGCCAGGAGAAGAACTTGGACGTTGACCAATGCCTGCCTGTAGGTGATCGTCTGGACACCGACATCGAGGCAGCTAACAGGGGCGGGTACGACTCCATGGTCGTCCTGACAGGCGTGGCCCGAACCCCCGCCATTCTGACTGCACCTGCCAAGTTGCGGCCGACCTATCTGGCTGAAGACCTGCGCGGCCTGACTATGCCACAACCCCAACCCAGTAAGGAAGCAGACCAGACCTGGCACTGCGGCGGTCAAACCGCAAGAGTAGATGAAGACGGGCATGTCGCCCTGCGTGCTCTTGAGGGCGGCGGCGATCCCCTGTCAGATCTGGATGCTGTGCGAGCCTGTGCCTGTGCGCTCTGGGAGTACCAGGATCGCGGCGTGGACATGGACTCGCTGGATTTGCCCGCCTTCGTTGTAGGGGCATAACGGCCATGTCGGAAGAGGTCAAGTCTGGACAGCTCGAAGCGAGCGGATCATCCCAGGAAACCAATCGCTACGGGCTAACTGAGCAATCTGGCCAGACTGAGCAGCCTGTCGGGTCTGAGCATTCTGGACGGTTCTCACAGGCAGATGATGAGGATACGACTGCACCAGCACCTGAAAAGCCCATGGATAAGCAAGCCATGGCCCCCCTTTTGGAGCGTTTCCCTGGCTTAGCTCAATTGGACAAGCTTGACGATGGTCAACAGGTGGAGCTACTCGGCAAGGTGCTAACTGGGCTCCAGCAGGACCTGAACCGGGAGGGTCAGTGAACGATGAGGACATGGTCGTCAGCGCAGGGGCCGGTCATAGAAGAACCGTGGCTCTCACCCGCGACCGGCTTGACCGCATCCTGCCTGCACAGGGGCTGACGGATTCACGAGCCAGA
>NZ_JBVPQK010000201.1:0-4969 GCF_058197115.1 Bifidobacterium sp. POST2/T3 (B1) | reverse complement strand
GAATGACAGATGGCGGATGCCGACAAGGGCAGGCAGACGGTTCTGGTGGTCAACGGACCCAACCTGGGTCGGCTGGGAGTGCGCGACCCTGATGTCTACGGTCGTCAGGATCTGGCGGCGCTGACCCGGGACTGCGAAGACTGGGGTCGGCAGCTGGGTCTGGATGTCCAGGTGCTGCAATCGGACGACGAGGGCCAGGTCATCCGCTGGATGCATCAGGCCGTGGACCAGGGCAGCGCGGTGGTACTCAACCCGGCCGCCTTCACCCACTACAGCTATGGACTTGCCGATGCCGCCGTCCAGGTCACCCAGGCAGGGCTGCCGCTGATGGAGGTCCATATTTCCAATCCTTCATCCCGGGAGGCCTTCCGCCGACGCAGCGTCATCTCGCCGGTGGCAACCGGCACCATCACCGGCTTGGGTTTCTACGGCTACAGGCTGGCCCTGGAGGCTGTGGCCCACCTGCTGGAGAACGCATGAGTGACAGCGGGGAGACCGGCAGGAAACTCCCCGCACCGCCCAAGGCCATCCTTGTCCGCGGCGCCAGGGTCCACAACCTGCGCAATCTGGATGTAGACATTCCTTTGAATCACCTGGTGGGCATCGCCGGTGTCTCGGGCTCCGGCAAGTCCTCCCTGGCTCTGGGGGTCCTCTATGCCGAGGGTTCCCGGCGCTACCTGGAATCCCTGTCCACCTACACCAGGAGGCGGATGACCCAGGCCCAGCGCCCACAGGTGGACTCGGTGCGTTTCCTGCCCCCCGCACTGGCCCTGCGTCAACGCCCGGGCGTGGGCGGCATGCGCTCCACCTTCGGCACCGCCACCGAGCTGCTTAACGTGCTCAGGCTGATGTTCTCCCGGCTGGCCAGCCATGTCTGCCCCAATGGCCATCGCCAGGAGCCCACCCTGGCTGTGGCGGCCGAGATGCCCATCACCTGCCCGATCTGCGGCGCTACGGTGGAGCCTCCCAGCGCCGAGGAGCTGGCCTTCAACTCCCTGGGAGCCTGCCCCACCTGCCAGGGGACCGGGACGGTGCGCGAGGTGGACGACGCCACCCTGGTTCCCGACGACAGCCTGACCATCGACCAGGGGGCCGTGGTGCCCTGGCGGACCTTCGGCTTCAACGTACAGCCCGACATCGTTCGCGAATTCGGAGTCCGCACCGACGTGCCCTGGCGGGATCTGACCGATCGGGAGCGGAAGATCGTCTTCGAGGGGCCGGCCGAGAAGAAGCACATCACCATCACTTCGATCAAGGGTGTCCACGAGCTGGACTTCACCTTCCGCAATGCACGGCTGACGGTGACCGAGGAGCTCAAGAGGGCCAACGACGACAAGCGCCTGGCCAAGGTCGCCAAGTTCCTGACCGAACGGACCTGCCCGGACTGCAAGGGTACCCGGCTCAACCAGCGGGCGCGTCTGCCCGAGATCAACAGGGACAACCTGGCCGAGGTCACCTCATGGCCCCTGGATAAGGTGCTGGACTGGGGTCGGAAGCTGCCGCCCACGCTACCCGAACCCATGCGGCCCATGGCCTCTGCCCTCTGCAAGACCCTGGACGAGATGGGCAGGCGGTTGATCCAGCTGGGACTGAGCTACCTGACCCTGGACCGCTCCAGTGCCTCCCTGTCCACAGGGGAGCGGCAGCGGGCCCAGTTGGCCAGGGCCGTGCGTAACGAGACCACCGGCGTGCTCTATGTGCTGGATGAGCCCTCGACCGGCCTGCATCCTGCCAACCTAGAGGGGCTCATAGGGGTCATGCGCGACCTGCTGGCCGACGGCAATTCGGTGGTTTTCGTCGACCACGACGTCAAGGTTCTGCAATCAGCCGACTATCTGATCGAAATGGGTCCCGGAGCAGGGGAGCGCGGCGGCAGGATACTTGCCCAGGGGACCCCTGAAAAAATCGCCGCTGATCAGGATTCACGCATCGCCGGTTTTTTGGATGGCCGCGAGTCCGTTTTGGTACGGGACCGGCATCCCATGCCTGCAGGGAATGGGTGGATCCGCATGCAGTCAGGACCCATTCACACGGTCCACCCGCTGGACCTGGCCATTCCTCGAGGGTGTATGACGGCAGTGACCGGCGTATCCGGCTCCGGCAAGACCACCATGATCCTGGAGTCCCTGGTCCCGGCCCTGCAGGCCCGCATCCAGGGCGACCCCATGCCCAAGCATGTGCACAGCCTGGACCCGGCCGGCATAGACAGGGTTCGCCTGGTGGACTCCTCGCCCATTGGCATCAACGTGCGCTCCACGGTGGCCACCTACTCGGGGCTCATGGACCGGCTGCGCCGCCTCTTCGCGGCCACTGACCAGGCGAAAAGGGAGAAGCTGGGCATCTCGGCTTTCTCCTACAACACAGGATCGCTGCGCTGTCCCCAGTGCGACGGCACCGGCCAGATCAGCCTGGATGTGCAGTTCCTGCCGGACATCCCCATCACCTGCCCCAGT
Organism: Bifidobacterium sp. POST2/T3 (B1); assembly: GCF_058197115.1. NCBI lineage: Bacteria > Bacillati > Actinomycetota > Actinomycetes > Bifidobacteriales > Bifidobacteriaceae > Bifidobacterium > Bifidobacterium sp. POST2/T3 (B1). The sequence continues at coordinate 2,516 of NZ_JBVPQK010000201.1, read as the reverse complement.
TGCCATGGTCGTCGATACCGTCCGGAGGCCGAGCACTACCGTCTGTCCACGCCGTCACACCCGGAGCCGATGAGCCTGCCCGATCTGCTGGCCATGGAGGTGGGCCGGGCCCTGGAGGTCTTCGCACAGGGCCGTGAGTACACAGCCATCCGCCGAGGCCTGCAGACACTGAAGGACCTGGGCCTGGACTACCTGACCCTGGGGGAGGACACCCCATCCCTGTCTGGCGGGGAGGCCCAGCGGCTGAAGCTGTCCAACGAGCTGGGCCGCAGGCAGAATGGCTCCATGTTCGTCCTGGACGAGCCCACCACCGGCCTGCATCCCTTGGATGTGCGCGTCCTGATCGGAGTGCTGGAACGTCTGGTCAGCAAGGGGGCCACGGTTGTCTTTATCGAGCACGATCTGGACATGATCGCCAACGCCGACCATGTGGTCGACATGGGCCCGGGCGGTGGCGATCGTGGGGGAAGAATCGTGGCCCAGGGCGACCCTGAATCAGTGGCCCGCAACACGGATTCGGTGACCGGCCGCTACCTGGCCGACCACCTGCATCTGAAGCGTGCCTGAATTCGTCCCTCCTCCTCGAGTGTTGGCCGGTTTCTGGTCGCTCCTGCCTGATAGGCTGAAGTTCCATGGTCAGAGAACATGGAAATTCGCAAGGGCATATCACCAAACACATTTTCGTCACCGGCGGCGTGGTCTCTTCACTGGGCAAGGGACTGACCGCATCCTCTCTTGGCCGGTTGCTGAGAAGCCGTGGAATCCGCGTTCTTCAACAGAAGCTGGATCCATACATCAACGTCGATCCGGGAACCATGAACCCCTTCCAACACGGCGAGGTCTACGTGACCGAGGACGGGGCCGAAACCGATCTGGACATCGGCCACTATGAGCGTTTCACCGACGTCTTCCTCTCCCAGAAGGCCAATGTGACCACCGGTCAGATTTACCAGTCCGTTCTGCGCAAGGAGCGGGCGGGGGAGTACCTGGGCCAGTGCGTCCAGGTCATTCCCCATGTGACCAACGAGATCAAGAGCCGCATGCGGGCCCAGGCCAGCGACGATGTGGACGTGATCATCACCGAGATCGGCGGGACTGTGGGTGACATCGAGTCCCAGCCCTTCATGGAGGCCGCACGCGAGGTTCGTCGGGACATCGGCCCGGACAACTGCATGTTTGTCCATGTTTCCCTGGTTCCCTACGTGGCCGCCGCCCACGAGCTCAAGACCAAGCCCACCCAGCACTCGGTCATGGCCCTGCGACAGCTGGGCATCGCCCCTGATGCCCTGGTGCTGCGCTCCGACCGGCCACTCAACCAGGGCATCAAGGACAAGATCTCCCTGATGTGCGACGTGGATGCTGAGGGCGTGGTCAACTGCGTGGATGCGCCCAGCATCTACGACGTGCCCAAGATCCTCTATAAGGAGGGCCTGGATACCTACGTGGTGCGCAAGCTGGGGCTGCCCTTCCACGATGTCGACTGGAACGAGTGGGAGGACCTGTTGGATAGGGTCCACAACCCGCGCACCAAGGTGGCCATTGCCATCGTGGGCAAGTACATCGATTTGCCGGATGCTTACCTGTCGGTTATCGAGGCGCTGAAGGCCGGCGGCTTCGCCAACCGGTCCCAGGTCCAGGTCAAGCTGGTTGCCGCCGATACCTGTGAGACCATGGACGGTGCCCGCAAGGCCCTGGAGGGCGTGGACGGCATTGTGGTCCCCGGTGGCTTCGGCATCCGCGGTATCGAGGGCAAGATCGGCGCCCTGCGCTACGCCCGCGAGACTGGCCTGCCCGCCCTGGGCCTCTGCCTGGGTCTGCAGTCCATGGTCATCGAGTTTGCCCGCCACGTCCTGGGTCTGGAGGATGCGAACTCTTCGGAGTTCGAGCCTGACTGCGAGAACCCGGTCATCGCCACCATGGAGGAGCAGAAGGACATCGTGGCGGGCCATGGCGACATGGGCCATACCATGCGGCTGGGTGCCTACCCGGCAGTGCTAAAGCCTGACTCCCTGGTGGCCCGGCTCTATGGCTCCACCGAGATTTCCGAGCGCCACCGCCACCGCTATGAGGTCAACGTGGCCTACAAGGAGCGGCTGGATAAGGCCGGCCTGCACATCTCGGGCACCAGCCCGGACGGGCAGCTGACCGAGTTCGTGGAGCTCTCCCAGGATCAGCACCCCTTCTATGTGGGCACCCAGGCCCACCCGGAGTTCAAGTCTCGGCCCACCAAGCCGCACCCTCTCTTCACTGGTCTGGTCAAGGCCAGTCTGGAGCACGGAGGCCAGGAGGCCGCCTGAGGTCGATTCGTTTTCAAAAACGTTGACTAAGATCGCTCGTTTCCCTCTTATGGGAGACGGGCGATCGTCCGTATTAGTGCTTTTGTCAAGAGGCGGGCTGGATTCCTTAGAGAGCGTAAGCCCAGGTCTGGCGGTTCACTACGGTCCCGGTTATCCTGTAATGGTGTGAACGGCCGCATATGGCGGCCGTGCGTGTGTTAGGAGGTCTCAGCTCGTGGA
>NZ_JBVPQK010000200.1:0-4970 GCF_058197115.1 Bifidobacterium sp. POST2/T3 (B1) | reverse complement strand
GAATGACAGATGGCGGATGCCGACAAGGGCAGGCAGACGGTTCTGGTGGTCAACGGACCCAACCTGGGTCGGCTGGGTGTGCGCGACCCTGATGTCTACGGTCGTCAGGATCTTGAGACCCTGACACGGGACTGCGAAAACTGGGGTCGGCAGCTGGGCCTGGAAGTTCAGGTGCTGCAATCGGACGACGAGGGTCAGGTCATTCGCTGGATGCACCAGGCGGTGGACCAGGGCAGTGCTGTGGTGCTCAACCCGGCCGCCTTCACCCACTACAGTTATGGGCTGTCCGATGCCGCCGTCCAGGTGACCCAGGCAGGGTTGCCGCTGATGGAGGTCCATATTTCCAATCCCGCATCCAGGGAGGCCTTCCGCCGACGCAGCGTCATCTCACCGGTGGCCACCGGCACCATCACCGGCATGGGCTTCTATGGCTACCGGCTTGCTTTGGAAGCTGTGGCCCATCTGTTGGAGAGCGCATGAGTGAGAGCGGAGAGACCGGCAAGAAACTCTCCGCACCGCCCAAGGCCATCCTTGTCCGCGGCGCCAGGGTCCACAACCTGCGCAATCTGGATGTCGACATTCCTTTGAATCACTTGGTGGGCATTGCCGGGGTCTCGGGCTCCGGCAAGTCCTCCCTGGCTCTGGGGGTCCTCTACGCCGAGGGGTCCCGGCGTTATTTGGAATCCTTATCCACCTACACCAGGAGGCGGATGACCCAGGCCCAGCGCCCCCAGGTGGACTCGGTGCGCTTTCTGCCGCCGGCTTTAGCTCTGCGTCAACGGCCGGGCGTGGGAGGCATGCGCTCCACTTTCGGCACCGCCACCGAGCTGCTCAACGTACTTCGGCTGATGTTCTCACGGCTGGCCAGCCATGTCTGCCCCAATGGCCATCGCCAGGAGCCCACCCTGGCTGTGGCAGCCGAGATACCCATCGCCTGCCCTACTTGCGGTGCTAAAGTGGAGCCTCCCAGCGCTGAGGAGCTGGCTTTCAACTCTCTGGGAGCCTGCCCTACCTGCCAGGGGACCGGGACCGTGCGCGAGGTGGACGATGCCACCCTGGTTCCCGATGACAGTCTGACTATCGACCAGGGTGCCGTGGTGCCTTGGCGAACCTTCGGTTTCAACGTCCAGCCAGACATCGTCCGCGAGTTCGGAGTCCGCACCGACGTACCTTGGCGGGACCTGACCGATCGGGAGCGGAAGATCGTTTTCGAAGGGCCGGCTGAGAAGAAGCACATCACCATCACTTCGGTCAAGGGGGTTCACGAGCTGGACTTCACTTTCCGCAACGCACGCTTGACCGTGACCGAGGAGCTCAAGAGGGCTAATGATGACAAGCGACTGGCCAAGGTGGCCAAGTTTCTGACTGAGCGGACCTGCCCGGACTGCAAGGGTACCCGGCTCAACCAGCGAGCGCGTCTGCCTGAGATCAATGGGGACAATCTGGCCACGGTTACCTCCTGGCCTCTGGACAAGGTGCTGGGCTGGGGACGAAAGTTGCCGCCCACGCTGCCTGAACCCATGCAGCCCATGGCTTCGGCCCTATGCAAGACCCTGGACGAGATGGGCAGGCGGTTGATTCAGTTGGGACTGAGCTACCTGACCTTGGACCGCTCCAGCGCATCCCTGTCCACAGGTGAGAGGCAGCGGGCCCAGCTAGCCAGGGCGGTGCGTAATGAGACCACAGGCGTGCTCTATGTGCTGGACGAGCCCTCGACCGGTCTGCATCCTGCCAACCTGGAGGGGCTTATAGGGGTCATGCGCGACCTGCTGGCTGATGGCAATTCGGTGGTTTTCGTCGACCACGATGTCAAGGTACTAGAATCGGCCGATTATCTGATCGAAATGGGTCCCGGGGCAGGGGAGCGCGGCGGCAGGATCCTGGCCCAGGGAGCTCCTGAACGGATCGCTGCAGACCCGGGCTCGCGCATCGCAGGTTTTCTGGATGGACGCGAGCCGGTTCTGGTAAGGGACCGTCACCCTATGCCTGCAGAGGATGGATGGATTCGTATGCAGTCAGGACTCATTCACACGGTCCGCCCTCTGGATCTGGCCATTCCTCGTGGGTGCATGACGGCTGTTACCGGCGTATCCGGCTCAGGCAAGACCACCATGATCCTGGAGTCCTTGGTCCCGGCCCTGCAGGCTTGCATCCAGGGCGACCCCATGCCCAAACATGTGCACAGTCTGGACCCAGCCGGCATCGACAGGGTTCGTCTGGTGGATTCCTCGCCCATAGGCATCAACGTGCGCTCCACGGTGGCCACCTACTCAGGGCTCATGGACCGGTTGCGCCGCCTCTTTGCGGCCACTGACCAGGCGAAAAAGGACAAGTTGGGTATCTCAGCATTCTCATACAACACAGGATTACTGCGCTGTCCCCAGTGCGACGGAACCGGCCAGATCAGCCTGGACGTGCAGTTCCTGCCCGACATCCCCATCACTTGCCCCAGCTGTCAGGGTCGTCGATACCGTCCGGAGGCCGAGCACTACCGTCTGTCCACACCGGCACACACCAAGCCGCTGAGCCTGCCCGATCTGCTGGCCATGGAGGTGGGCCGGGCGCTGGAGGTCTTTGCGCAGGGCCGCGAGTACACGGCCATTCGTCGAGGTCTGCAAACCTTGAAGGACTTGGGTCTGGACTACTTGACACTGGGAGAGGACACTCCCTCCCTGTCTGGCGGGGAGGCCCAGCGGCTGAAGCTGTCCAACGAATTGGGCCGCAGGCAGAATGGTTCCATGTTCGTCTTGGACGAGCCCACTACAGGTCTGCATCCCTTGGATGTGCGCGTCCTGATTGGAGTGCTGGAGCGTCTGGTCAGCAAGGGGGCCACGGTGGTCTTCATCGAGCACGATCTGGACATGATCGCCAACGCCGACCATGTGGTCGATATGGGTCCGGGCGGCGGCGATCGTGGTGGAAGAATCGTAGCTCAGGGCGACCCTGAATCTGTGGCCCGCAACCCTGATTCAGTGACCGGTCGCTACCTGGCTGACCACCTGCATCTGAGCCGTCCCTGAAACCTTCCGTACTCCTCGAGTGTTGGCTGGTTTCTGGTCGCTCCTGCCTGATAGGCTGAAGTTCCATGGTCAGAGAACATGGAAATTCGCAAGGGCATATCACCAAACACATTTTCGTCACCGGCGGCGTGGTCTCTTCACTGGGCAAGGGACTGACCGCATCATCTCTGGGCCGACTGCTGAGAAGCCGCGGAATCCGCGTTCTTCAACAGAAGCTGGATCCCTACATCAACGTCGATCCGGGGACCATGAACCCCTTCCAACACGGCGAAGTCTACGTGACGGAGGATGGGGCCGAAACCGACCTGGACATCGGCCACTATGAGCGTTTCACCGATGTCTTCCTCTCCCAGAAGGCCAACGTGACCACCGGTCAGATTTACCAGTCTGTTCTGCGCAAGGAGCGGGCGGGGGAATACCTGGGCCAGTGCGTCCAGGTCATTCCCCACGTGACCAACGAAATCAAGAGCCGCATGCGGGCCCAGGCCAGCGACGATGTGGACGTGATTATCACCGAGATCGGCGGGACTGTGGGCGACATCGAGTCCCAGCCCTTCATGGAAGCCGCCCGCGAGGTGCGTCGGGACATCGGCCCGGACAACTGCATGTTCGTCCATGTCTCCCTGGTGCCCTATGTGGCCGCCGCCCACGAGCTCAAGACCAAGCCCACCCAGCACTCGGTCATGGCCCTGCGCCAGCTCGGCATCGCCCCCGATGCCCTGGTGCTGCGCTCCGACCGGCCGCTCAACCAGGGCATCAAGGACAAGATCTCCCTCATGTGCGACGTGGATGCCGAGGGCGTAGTCAACTGCGTGGATGCGCCCAGCATCTACGACGTGCCCAAGATCCTCTATAAGGAGGGTCTGGATACCTACGTTGTACGTAAGCTGGGGTTGCCCTTCCACGACGTCGACTGGAACGAGTGGGAGGACCTGCTGGACCGAGTCCACAATCCCCGTACCAAGGTGGCCATCGCCATCGTGGGCAAGTACATCGACCTGCCTGATGCCTACCTGTCGGTTATCGAGGCGCTGAAGGCCGGCGGCTTCGCCAACCGTTCCCAGGTCCAGGTCAAGCTGGTGGCAGCCGACACCTGCGAGACCATGGATGGTGCCCGCAAGGCCCTGGAGGGTGTGGACGGAATCGTGGTCCCCGGCGGCTTCGGCATCCGCGGCATCGAGGGCAAGATTGGCGCCCTTCGCTACGCCCGCGAGACTGGCCTGCCTGCCCTGGGACTCTGCCTGGGTCTGCAGTCCATGGTCATCGAGTTCGCCCGCCACGTCCTGGGGCTGGAGGACGCCAACTCCTCGGAATTCGAGCCTGACTGCGAAAACCCGGTCATCGCCACCATGGAGGAACAGAAGGATATCGTGGCCGGCCATGGCGATATGGGCCACACCATGCGGCTGGGCGCCTACCCGGCAGTGCTCAAGCCCGACTCCCTGGTGGCCCGGCTCTATGGCTCCACCGAGATCTCCGAGCGTCACCGCCACCGCTATGAGGTCAACGTGGCCTACAAGGAGCGGCTGGACAAGGCCGGCCTGCACATCTCGGGCACCAGCCCGGACGGGCAGCTGACCGAGTTCGTAGAGCTCTCCCAGGACCAGCATCCCTTCTACGTGGGCACCCAGGCTCACCCAGAGTTCAAGTCCCGGCCCACCAAGCCGCATCCCCTCTTCGCCGGCCTGGTCAAGGCCAGCCTGGAGCACGGAGGCCAGGAGGCCGCCTGAGGTCAATCCGTTTTCAAAAACGTTGACTATGATCGCCCGTTTCCCTCTTATGGGAAGTGGGCGATTGTCCGTATCGGTACTGTTGTCAAGAGGAAGGGCCGGATTCCTTAGAGAGCGTAAGCCGGGGTCTGGCGGTTCACTATGGTCCCGGTTATCCTGTAATGGTGTGAACGGCCGCATATGGCGGCCGTGCGTGTGTTAGGAGGTCTCAGCTCGTGGA
>NZ_JBVPQK010000199.1:0-4985 GCF_058197115.1 Bifidobacterium sp. POST2/T3 (B1) | reverse complement strand
TCGGCACCGAGCTGGCGGTCCTGCTCTACTTCCGGCATGACATTGCCCGCATACTGACCCACTGGTTCCGTTGCCTGACCGGCAAGGACGGCTCCTCCTGGCGCGAGCGGATGGGTTCCAAGGACCATGATGCGGCCCTGGGCTGGTACATCATTCTGGGAACCCTGCCCATCGTTGTGGCGGGCCTGCTCTTCCAGAAGATAATCGAAACCAAGCTGCGCAACCTCTGGATCACCGTGGTGGTGCTGATCGTCTTCGGCCTCCTGCTGGACTACTTCGACCGCCACGGCCGCCAGAACAAGGAGATCCGCCAGATGAACGCCCGGGACGCCCTGCTCTTTGGCATCGGGCAGATGCTGGCACTGATCCCCGGCGTATCCCGCTCGGGCGGCACCATGACCTTCGGCCGCGCCCTGGGCTATACCCGCGAGTCCGCCACCCGGGTCAGCTTCCTCATGGCCATCCCCGCCGTCTTCGGTGCCGGCATCCTCGAGACGGTAAAATCCTTGAAGAACATCAACGCGGACGCCGCCTTCCCCGGCTGGGGAGCCACCATCTGCGCCACCATTGTCAGCTTCCTGCTGGGATACATCGTCATCATCGCCTTTTTGAAGATCGTCTCGCGCTTCTCCTACCGGGGATTCGTCATCTACCGGATCGGCCTGGCCATCTTTGTTGCCATCATGCTTATGGTCGGCGCCCTGCCCGCCGTAGGCGGCGTGGCGGCCAACTGAGCCTGCAAGAACTGCCGAGGAATTCGACGCTCTCCTGAATGCGTGATAATATTTTTTTGCATGTTGTCCATGGTTCTTAGGGGTGGAATCAGTCCAGGCCTCTATAAGGTCTGCGGTAAATAAGGCATCATGAGTTTTGGGGAGGTTTGAAGTGGTTTCGTCGTCTACGTCTGCTGATTCTCGCAGTCATAGGTTTGGTCTTCGGTCACTCATATCAACATTGGTGCTGATACCCCTGCTTCTGACCGGCATGGCTGCCGGCACCGTTTTCGCCTCCGACTCAGATGTCAACGGGGGGGGGGGGTCGCTATACCGATCCGGTAGATAACGGTTCGCTTAGCAATTTACAACCTACTAGTCTGCCTTCTCCGTCGCCGCTGACGACTTCATCTGTTTCACCGTCGCCTGCTCAATCTCAAACAGACCTTTACAAAACACCGGAATCAACTCCGAGCAATTCCCACGAGGATGCTAAAACCCAGTCAGCTACTGGCGATTCCCACACCGTGGTATTTGATTCTGCCAATGGAGGCAAAGCAGAACGCGTAACTGTGCCGGATGGTTCCTTGGCGTCACCGCCTATTCGCAATCCGCAGCGTGACGGCTATCGTTTTGACGGCTGGGCGGAGCATGACGGAATCATGGATTTCCGCACCCCGATTACCAGAGACATCACCTTAAAGGCCAAGTGGACCGCGGTTACTGATTGGACTCTGAGTCCCGACCATGGTCCGGCTTCCGGCGGCACCAGCATAACCATTTCACCACCAAGTGCAGATTCGCCTTCGTTCAGCGCTTTGGAAGCACATGCTGACAGAGTTATTGGTGTGACAGGCGATGGACGTCTGTTCACGTGGACATCGAACGCTAAGATGCCTGCTCAGGTGCCGTCGCCCCAAGGTGAGTCAGGCGACGTACGATTCATAAGGGGAGTCATTGGTGAGAACGGCTACGCGGCCTTGAGCCGGGCTCACCGCATCTACGCTTGGAGAAAGAGCGGAGATACACCTGCGTTACTTAACGCAGATTCCACAACCTACACCAGCATTGCCATGACCAATGACCGCCTCATGGCAGTGGATCAAGAGGGCCATATCCACACATGGGTTAGTCAGGTGGAGTCAAACAGTCAGAAACTATTTTGGAAGTCTGCAGTGAAAACTATAAGCCTGCCCAGACAGGCCTTAGCGGTTGAGGCAATAGGCAACGCTGATCATCTTCTCGCCTTGGACCGTCAGGGTAACGTTTGGATTTGCAAGCCAACTGCAACCAATACGGATCAGATCCAACCTATTAAGCTTGCCAATCGTGTTACCCAGATATCGGCCATGGTTCATGGCTTTGTGCTTTTAAACTCATCAGGTCAAATTAGCTATCTTGATAACGGGCAGCCCCAACCAGAGCTACTGGTTTTGCCCGACAGTTCTGCCGCCACAACCATAAACAGTGATGCCACACAAGCAACTGTTGTTAATTCCAAAGGCCACCTTTGGACCTGGCAGCCTCGTGAGACGCCTGTGCGCGCGGACAGAGGGAACCAGCGGTATCTGCAGGCTGTAACCTCCGAAAACTGGATCACAGCAGTTGACCGGCAGGGGAAAATGTCCAAGTGGAACCTTGACGAGCAGGGTCAGTCCAGCAAACCGGTAAGAATCAACACCACCACGATACCCACCGTGGAATCAGCCAACTTGGATAGCGAGCCACTCAAACTCACCAAGACCGGCGACGCCTGGCAAGTGCAGACATCCGCGCACAAGCCTGGGCCTGCCGCTATTACACTCGCCGGCAGGCAGGACGGCCAGCCCTTCACCAGAAGCCTGGACTATACCGTCGACCAGCCGCTGTTACGGAACGCCCGGAAAGTCTCCACCTACCAGGTCACCTTCGAGACGGACGGCGGAAGCACCAAACCCGGAGATCAGAGTGTCTCCTACCCATACGGCAGGGTGAAACGGCCTTCTCCCGACCCCGTACGTGATGGCTACCAGTTCGATGGGTGGTTCATTGGGGAGGTCGCCTACAACTTCAGCAAGCCCGTCACCGAGAACCTCACCCTCACTGCCAAATGGACACCCAACAAGCAGAACAACACATGGAGCATCAACCCCGACAAGGGCAGCCAGCTAGGCGGGCAACAGACCGTCATCACACCGCCAGACAGCAGCAGTGGCATCAAATTCAACCAGGTCAGCGCATCAGCAACTTACGGTAGATTTTCCTTGGCTGTGGGCAGTGACGGGAACGCCTACGCCTGGGGGGACAACATGTACGGCGAGCTCGGCGACGGGACGGAAATCAGCCGGACTACGCCGGTCAAGGTGAAAAAGCCTATAGGCGCGCCGACAGATTTTACCTACGTGCAGGTCAGCGCCGGAGAAGACCATTCGATGGCTTTGGGCAGTGACGGATACGTGTACGCTTGGGGAGATGGCGCGTTTGGCCAGCTCGGTAACAATGAAAAAGGATATGAGAATCGTTCATCTGTTCCCGTGCGCATGCACGATGGCAATAATTCTAGCAAGGGACTGGCTGCCGTACAGGTGAGTGCTGGACCGGCTTTTTCACTAGCTGTCGATAAAAATGGAAACATTTGGGCATGCGGACAAAATCCATATGGCCAGCTTGGTAAAGGTAGTACATACAACTCGTGGTATCCTACGCGGGTGCTATTCCCCAGTAATACAACGAGTGCGGTGCAGGTAAGCGCCGGAGACAGGCATTCGCTGGCAGTCGATACAAATGGTAACGCCTGGGCATGGGGACAGAACAGTGATGGTCAGCTCGGCAACGGAACTACGACCGACTGGCATGAGAACCCTAATCCCATATTGGTTAAGTTTCCTAAGAACACTGGCACCGTTAAAGTTTCGCAGGTTAGCGCCGGATTGACGACTTCACTGGCTATTGACTCGAATGGTAATGCTTGGGCATGGGGAAGCAATGAATATGGTCAGCTCGGCAATGGCACCAAGGGTGGCTATTCGGACCTTCCCGTGCAAATTCAGGACCCAAATGATGTCAGTAAAGTACTGAATGTCGTACAAATTAGCGGCGGAACGAATTATTCGCTGGCTATCGACAATGACGGTAACGCCTGGGCATGGGGAAACAATGAAGATGGTCAGCTCGGCGACAATACTACCAACGATCGGCTTTCCCCTGTAAAGGTGCTAGACTCCACGCAATCCGAGACTTCGGCTGGCCCCTGGCTGAATGCCGCTCAAGTAAGCGCAGGAGAAGGTCACGCGCTAGCTATTGACGCAGACGGGAACGCAAAAGCATGGGGAGAGGGATATGGAGTTCTTGGCAATCCTGACGCAGGAAATCAGAGTCTGGCACCTGTGCCGGTGATGTTCCCGTCGCAGCCAGTAATTACCGCAGTCAGTTTTGATACCAGTCCTGCCACCGATCTGACCCCTGTCAGCAACAGCAACAGTGTCACCGTGGTCACGCCTGCACATGAACCAGGCCAGGTCAAGGTTAGCGTTGACTACAAACTAGGCGACATAGCCCAGAAGCCATACACCTCCCTTACCTATACGTATACGCCGTACACACCTGCTGGCGTGCTCCCTAGCGCCGGCGGAGAAGGTTTTCTACTCGCCCTTGCCGCCGGCACGACCAGCATGGGTGGAGTCCTGGCCTCACGCCGCCACCGAAGAGAACAGCATCTACTTCTATACGCTTCACACGAGTAAGACGGGCCGCGGGCAGATTAATCCCCCTAGCTGCGGCCCTACGGGGGGCATAAGGAGGCATGTGTCACATAAGGCTCATCCCCAAGCGAGCCGACATACCTCCCACCCCCCACACACTACGTTTTCCTCAAGAAATAGGAAGCTCAGCCGGGCAGGTGCCCAGATCTAGATAAAACATGGGCGACCTGCATAGGAATCCATAGTTTCAAGCCAAGTCGGCTGTTGTCGTTCTTTCATAACGAACAGACCTATACAGAACCCAATGCAATGTGTCTATGAAAATTCACCGATACTATGACACGTGATCAGTCTCACATTGTTCTTACATCTTGTCCTGGGCACGCATCAGAAAATGATGCTCGGCTTTAAAGACCCTCGGTTTTCCGTGATTACTAGGCTTCCAATCTCGTTCTGGCATACTTAATCCATGGGAAACAGCTCGGTTATGAAGTTAAGTCTGGACGACTGGCCGAGTTTGCGAAAAGCAAGATTCAGCCGCCTTCTTGCGTTACCATGAAAATTCATTCGGCACTTCAGCACTCCTGCGGTC
>NZ_JBVPQK010000198.1:0-5067 GCF_058197115.1 Bifidobacterium sp. POST2/T3 (B1) | reverse complement strand
TGATCGAAGACAGAGGTAGGCATGATCAAAAACACAAGCCGCTACACTACACCCAGCACCATCCTGGTGGTTGAGGATGAACCCACCCTGGCCACCGCCATCGCCCAGCGCATCACCGCCGAAGGGTGGACGGCCCGGGTGGCCTCGGACGGTGCCAGCGCCGTGCAGGCCGCATCCCAGATCAAACCCGACCTGGTCATCATGGACATCATGTTGCCCGTCATGGACGGACTGGAGGCCACCAAGCGGATCGTGGCCGAGCGGCCGGTACCGGTGCTGATTCTGACCGCCAGAGACGACGAGGCCGACAAGGTGACCGGTCTGGGCGCCGGTGCCGACGATTACATGACCAAGCCCTTCTCCATGCGCGAGCTGATCGCCCGCTGCAAGGCCCTTCTACGCCGGGTGGAGCGGGCCAAGGTCATCGCCAAGAACTCCGAGAACGAAAAGGTGCTGGACTTCGGATCCCTGGTCATCGACCCGGCCCAGCGCATCGTGACACTGCGCGGGGAGCAGATCCACCTGACCCCCACTGAATTCGACCTGCTGGCCACGCTGGCCCGTCGGCCCAAGTCCGTGCTCACCCGCGAGAAGCTGCTGGAGGAGGTCTGGGACTGGGTGGATGCCTCGGGCACCAGGACGGTGGATTCCCACGTCAAAGCCCTACGCCACAAGCTGGGCTCGCAGATGATCCGCACCGTGCATGGAGTGGGGTACGCCTTCGAGCCGCCCGAGGATCAGGAACAGGATCAGCGGTAACGACCACGGATGCACGCCATGAGCAAGGACGGCAGAAGCCGGCGCAAGGGACCCAGTCTGAGTGCGCGGGTAGATCGCGAACGGCCTATCGGATCCTTCGCCTCATTGAAGGTGGAGCTGAGCGTCCTGATCATCATCTCCACAGCCATTGCTTTTGTCATGGCCTGGTTCTTGCTGAAGATGGGCTGGAGCGGCTGGATTGCTATGCCGCTGACCCTGGTGGTGGCCCTGGGGATCACCTACTTCTTCTCCCGAGGGCTCACCGCTCCCCTGCGGCAGATGCGGGATGCGGCCGAAGCCATGGCCGACGGGGACTACACGGTCCGGGTCCACGCCACGACGACCAGCCATGACGAAGTGGGACTCCTGGCCCAGTCCTTCAACGAGATGGCCGAGGAGCTCCAGCACGCCGACCAGATGCGCCGGGACATGGTGGCCAATGTCAGCCACGAGCTGCGCACTCCGGTCTCGGCCCTGCAGGCCATGGTGGAGAACATGGCGGACGGGGTGACCGAGCCCACTCCAGCTAACCTGGAGGGAATTCTGGAGCAGACACACCGCCTGTCCGACCTGATTGCCTTCCTGCTGGACCTGTCGAGGATGGAGGCCGGGGCCGCCAGCCTGCAGATCGAGGACTTCGACTTCGGGGACTTCATTGACGAGACCCTCCAGCCCCTGGCCATAGCCGACGCCGGGCACGCCCACGACATCCAGGTGGACCTGGAGAAAGGTCTGAGAATGGAGGGCGACCAGGACCGGCTGCGCCAGCTCTTCACCAACGTCATCAGCAACGCCCTGAAGCACTCGGCCGACGGCACCACGGTGCTGATCCAGGCCCACGAAGATCGGCAGCAGGAGACCATAGTCACCAACGTGGTCAACTTCGGCTCGCAGATACCTCCCGAAGCCCGCACCGACATCTTCCGGCGCTTCGTCAAGGGCAAGGCCGGACCAGGCACCGAGTCGGGAGGCACCGGGCTGGGGCTGTCCATCGCACGCTGGGCGGCCCAACTGCATGGAGGCCAGGTGCAGGTGGTAGACGATCCGCGCGGAGCGGACTTCGAAATCACCTTGCCCAGATACCACCGCGATCCCGATGAGGACGAGGGGGATGGGGGCCGCTCCGGCAGGTCCGACGCGCCGCATTGACGGGCAGGCGCTCGTCGACTCATAATGAAATCGAACATTTGTTCGAATGTCATCGAGTTCGAGGTGTGCCATGGTCGCTACCATCCATGGGTCGCCAGATGCGGCCCCTGCTTCCCTGCCAGAGTGCCGGGTCGATGCCCTGAGCCTCTTTCGAGGGCACCCTAGCCCCGTCCCCCAGGCCCTGGAGGCCGTCCACGCCGGCTTCCCCTCAGTGGCCCAGGACTACTTCAGCGGTGACTTCAGCTTCGACCAGAACGTCATTGTCCACCCCGACGCTACTTTCATCATCCACGTGGCCGGCGATTCTATGACCGGTGCCGGCATCTTCGATGGGGATCTGCTGGTGGTCGACCGTTCCCTGGAGCCGCGTGAGGGGGACATCGTCATCGCCATCCTGGACGACGAGCTGCTGGTCAAGCGGCTGGCCAGGCGCAAGGGGCGGACCATTCTGCGGGCCGAGAACCCTGCCTACCCCGACTTCATGCCCCAGGAGGGCGAGGAACTGGTCATCTGGGGGGTAGTCATCGGCAACTACCACTGGCAGCGGGTAGACACCAAAGGCGAATCCCGGAGCAGTTCTCCCCTACCTCAGGTCACCTATCCCGGACACACCCAGCAAGGACGCAGGCGCACAGGAAGCCAAGACCGGAAACCCACCTACCCTTCTATGGGCTGGGGGTCGGCATGAGCGCGCAGAGACCGGCCGATCCTGCATCCGGAACCGCTCTGACAAGCCGGATAGTCCTGGCTGATGCCAATTCTTTCTTTGCCTCTTGCGAGGCCGTCTTCGATCCTTCCCTGGCTGACCGTCCGGTGGTCGTGCTTTCCAACAACGACGGCTGCGTAGTGGCCCGCAACCGTCCGGCCAAGGCCCTGGGCATCACCAACGGCACACCCTGGTTTACCATTCGTGAACGGGCCTTGCAGGACGGGGTGGTGGCCCGCAGCTCCAACTATGAGCTCTACGCCAGCCTCTCCAGGCGCATGATGGCCATCATGGCCCATTTTCTGCCCAACCAGGAGGTCTACTCCATCGACGAGTGCTTCATGGACAGCATCTGGAATGACAAATGCACTGTCAAGATCTGCCGGGAGCTGCGTGCCGCAGTCCTGCGATCCACCGGCATTCCCGTTAGCGTGGGTGTGGCACCTACCAAGACCCTAGCCAAGGTAGCCAACCACTGGGCCAAGGACCATCCCTCGACCGAGGGGATCACCCTCTGGAGCCAGGTGGAGTCCCAGTATGGCGACCAGGCTCTGGCATCAGTGCCCGTTGACCAGGTCTGGGGGGTGGGCCGACGGCTGACCGGCAGACTTATGGGCATGGGCATCACCACTGCCCTGGACCTGCGCGACGCTGATCCTTCCCTAATCCGGCACCGGTTCTCCGTCATGCTGCAGCGCACCGTCCTGGAATTGAGGGGACAGCCCTGCATCGAGCCCGAAACGGATGCCGCCAGGGGCGTGCGCACCGATCAGATTCTGTGCTCGCGCATGTTCTCCCACCCCATCGAGGGCTACGCCACCCTGGCCCAGGCGTTGAGCATCTATGCCCAGAAGGCCTGTCGCCGTCTGCGTCGGCAGCACGGCCTCTGTGGCAAAGTGCGGGTCTTCTGCTCCACCAGCCCCTATGCGCCCCAGCAGTTCTGCACAGCCGGCCGGACTGTCGTCCTGGAGGATCCCAGCGACGACCCCCTGGTCATCGCCGGCGCAGCCAGCCGGGCACTCAAGGGCCGAGTAGATCCGCACGCCCGCTGGATCCGGGCCGGGGTGGTTCTGCTGGACCTGACCAATGCTGACCATTTCCACACCTTGGAAGGTCTGGACGCAGCCCGGGACACCCATGGTCTGGGGAATGTCCTGGAGGATGCCACCCGTCGTTTCGGTCCCTTCCGGGTGGGCGTAGGCTACGGAGGCATCCGCGGCCAGGGCCGGAGCGACGAGGATACGGGGGCCGACTGGGCCATGAACCGGGGCATGCTCTCCCCTCGGGCCACCACCCGCTGGGACGAGATGGCCGTGGCCCAGGCCCGCTAGAGATCCTCATGGCCTGGAGGAACGGCCGCCAGAGCCAAGGCAGCCAACGGCAGGGCGCCTGCAGTCTCCAGGGCACGAGCACACTGGCGGATGGTGGATCCTGTGGTGATGATGTCGTCCACCACCAGGACGGGATGGCCAGCCAGGCGTGAGGGATCCGCAACTGCGATCCGGCCCGCTAGCCGACGTGAACGGTTCCGACGGCCGCCCGCCTGGACGGACTTGGTTCTGACGGAGTTCATGATCAGCGCCGGTTCCACACGGACAGTCAGACCCTGCTGCTGCAGGGACTGGACCAGAGACAGAAGGATCGGCTGCAGATGAACCCTCCCCCGCCTGCGCAGGGATGCGGACGAGGATGGGGCGGGAACCACCAGGATCGCCTTTGCAGGCTTGGACCGGAGCAGAGGATCGATCAGTCTAGCCAGGACCGGGGCAAGATCGGCCATGACCTGGCCCAAGGGTGCGTCCAAGGGCCGGTTGTCGTGGTCCTTCCAGGCTAGAATGATCCGCCTGACAGGTCCTCGATATGGAGCACAGGCCAGGGCCAGGCCTATAGCATAGGCGGGCGCAGGCACCGATAGGGGCCGGAAGAGCAGGGATCTGCAAGTGGGGCATAGCAGAAGATCAGGGCGGCCACAGCCGGCGCAGGCTCGAGGAGCCAGCAGGTCTAGGGCCGAGCTTGCCAAGGCTGAGGCGACAGCACAAGCGGCCTGTCGGAACCGGCCGGATGCCGATGAAAGGTTGCGCATAACGCCTAGCCAACCCTCAAACATTGAGGATAGGAAAGCAAGACAGAGCCATGTGCATGAACAGACCATCCGTCCACAGAATTGTCTGCGGACAGGTTCAGTAGGTTCAGGCCAGATCTGCCTCCAGAGCCCGGATCAGGTCCAGGGCATCGGCCGGATTATGCACACGCAGAGCCATGGCCCCGGCCAGAGCAGTTGGATAATCGTTGCCGTCCGGATCCATCCGGTCGCCCACGAAGGCGATCTGACCGACATCCACGCCCAGTATCTTGGCCAGGGAGGTCATGGCATAAGCCTTGTCGATGCCCTTGGCTGAGATGTCCACGCTGGTGGAGCCGCCGGATCGCACCTGCAGGTGGGGCAGGTCTGC
>NZ_JBVPQK010000197.1:0-5075 GCF_058197115.1 Bifidobacterium sp. POST2/T3 (B1) | reverse complement strand
CATCCGAAACCGTTACATGGTCTGATCGTCCACGGTCACTCATCGCTCACCCCTCTCTCCATGAATCAGAGGAACAACACAACACGTTGCTCGTATCGCTGTAACTGGTGCACAAGAAGTAACTATGATTACTCTTATGCATAGGGTTCTCATTGGTATCTTCGTCTTGCAGATTCAGAACGTTCATTTCACACCTCCTTCCATTCGCTAATTTGCTTGGCCATGAGCTGTTGCCCACAGAATTGATCTGGATTGACAATCGGTAGGAATTCCCACCCAGATCCAGTCATAGAGGTAAGTGCGGAAAGAACTCCTGCAGAACCTGTTGAATAGTCGGCAGATAGCCTCAACATGCTATCGCCGACAAAAACTGGTTGTTCATGGTAGGCCAGACTGTAATCCAGAAGATTTTTTAAATGCATGGTTTGAATTTCAGCATAATCTGAAATCCAAGTTTTCCCTACCGCTAAAGCAGACATAATGCCAGCTCGTCCGTTGTACAGTCCGCTGAAAGCATACGTGGGTGAAGCACATGCCTCTACAAGGGATTTAACTCTTGTTCGAGATTCCTAACTTTTGTATCAAGATTGACGAGCTTGAGCGCATTCCAACATGTCTCATCGCTTGCTTCGATGGTTCCCATCGTTAGATTATCTCGAATACTACCGGAGAATATAGGAGCATCTTGTTCAATATAGCTAACTACTTTCCTGATATCGTTGGCATTTAAATCAGTTGAGTCAACATTGTTGTATAGGATATGCCCCGAATCCGGCCTATAAAAAGCCTCCAATAGGGAAAGCAGCGTAGTTTTACCTGAACCCGACGAGCCCACGATGACGGTTCTTTGGTGTGGGACTGCGCTAAAACTAATGTTCTGCAGAGTGGTATTTCGTTCATCATCTTTGTCCGCTGTATTGTAAGAAAAGCATACATCTTTGAACTCCAGCGTAATGTTGGCTGTATCAAACGAGGAATGCCCATCTGGGGAAAGCATATTGCTCGAACTTACGGTTTCGCTTTTATCGCGCAAAGATTCAATGTCTTCTATTCTCCTGAGTGGTCCTAAAGCTTTGAAAGCCGTGGTTATAGATGAGGAAAAGGAGCTTAGCGAAGAAACAACCATAGTCAAATACATTGAAAAGGAGATGAAATTAGAAATATCAAGATCCCCTTTCGCTATTTCCGCGCCGCCAAAGGAAAAAACGATTAGTAAGGTCAGCTGTATGGCGCAGTTCACAATGGACCGAATGATTGTTTCCTTGTTGGCCACTTTTACTGTTGCCCGATACACTTCTTCTGCGGTACCGACTACTCTTTTCGTTTCAGGCACTGTTGCCATAAAGGCCTTAATTGTGCGAATTCCAGCTAATGATCGCAGTATGGCATTAGACAGTCTTGCTGTCTTAGCTTGTACCAGTTCGGTATAGGCCTGCAGACGAGAAGAAGCAGCAATCATCAACAGAATGGATGTGCACGAAGTTATAAGTGCCACGGCAAAGAGTCTGGTATCAATGAACAGCATAGCGACAGCTGATCCGCAAGCTGTTAACAGATTCGCGGCCACTTTAAAGAAGTCTGATGACAGGGCTGAGCGTAACTCATTAGTATCTGAGATGACAGTTGAGACATAGTCACCCGACTCCCTCTTATCATACTCTTGTACCGGCAGGCCGAGGATACAGGTAATGAGATTGCTACGTTTATCGAAAACTATTTTCGCCGCAAGGCGGTTTGCCATATTGGATCCCAAACCATCCAGGACGATGCCTGCTACAAACAAAAGCGCCAAGACTGCAATTGGTCTCACCAACTTCTGACTCTGTTCTATGGCGTGTAGAAGATAATTGACACACAGAGGTTGTAGTAACGCCAGACCTGAAGACACTATACCCACAGACATCACAACAACAGTGATAGCTGTGTGCGGTTTCAATAGTCTGAATACATTAAAAATTGTGGTTTTTTGACGTTGCTGAGTTTGCATAGTTGACATGATTTCCGCTATTCGCCTATGGCTGTTTGGACGGTTTCAATTGCCGATCGCTTCAAACTAGAACGTGCAGAGAAAAATGTGGAAAGTGTTCCCGCGGCGATAATGGGCACAGCAAGGATAATGAAGAACTTCCAGGGGAAGACCACTACAAAGAGATTCTTGGAAAGAGGGAGGAATGTCACAGCGGTGAAAACTCCGACGAGCAAGGTGGCCCCCGCAGAGATAAGGATACCGGTGGTCACGAGGATGAAACCATCCAAGGCCGATATGGCAAGTAGCTGTCCGGGCACAGCGCCCGCGATGGAGATAAGGGCCAGATCAAGGTTGCGTTCCTTGGCAGAGATGGCGAAACTGGCGACCGCACCGATTACAGCAATGAGCAAGGCCGACCACAGGCTGGACATAAGCTCTATCGGTGTGGCTGATCCCATGTCTTTCAACTGGGGAAAGCCACTTATGGCAGCAGTACTGGTTTGACCTGTGATTAACAATCCACCGAGCAGGAACAGGCAAGCAGTCAGTGAGATGATGGTGGAGCCGAATGCCTTCCCGCGACTTCTCACAATGGCTTGTGCCCGTGCGATCTTCCAGACATCGGATTGCACAGGAACCAGATTCGTCCATGTTTTGGTGGCCCATTGGATGATGGGTCCTCCAGAATAGGCCAGAGCGACCAGAAACAGCAGTATCGCGATGATCGGGCCTAATGACATGGGTTGCATGATGATGCCCAATTGGGTCTTACTCAGAGTTTTGGGGTCGTTCAACACCAGGATGACGGCAGCGACAGCCGGTGCCAGCAGGGCGATGAAACCACCGATAATAAGGAATCTCCTCAGACCGCGCCCAGCTCTCGTGACGTGGACTTCCTCAGTTCCTGAACCTCTCAGCAGCTCAACCGGAAGCACTTTCCTCAAAGCACGCAGAGTAAAGAGAGCACCCAACAAAGCCACAATGAAACCGACTGCAAGCCCCCTCAAAGCAAAGTCTAAGAAACCCTGCCAAGTAAAAGTGATAAGCGGCGGTAACAGCACGGCCTCCAACTGGAACTTTAGAATCCGTGGGGCAAGAATTGGCGCCAGCGCCATACCAACGATGGAGGAGATCAGAGTCAGCACGAACACCTGCACCATGGTGAGGGTCAGCACCTGCCTAGGTGTGGCACCAAGCAGGGACAACAATGCAAGTCCCTTCCGCCGCTGCCTTATGGAAGCCTGAATCGTCACCATAATGACCAGGCAACCCAGGACCATTGCTATCTGGTAGACCGAGTCCACGTTAGTGCTGAGATGGTGAGATACCACACCCACTTCCCCCGGGGAATCATGTTTGAGATCATTGATTCCCTTGCATACACTCATGGCGCACAGAATCGTCTGCGTGACCACAAGCACAAGAAACACACCGGCCCAGATTCCTCTATTGGCTTTCAGATCATTCAACGCCCACTTCATGACTTACACCTTTCACGCCGCATCGCCATACAGAATCAGGGCAATAACTACGCTTGCTCTTCCACATTCCCTGATGCGACAAATCCGCCATCACTCATGGTGTATACGACGTCGCATTGCCGGGCCAGGCGGAGATCGTGTGTGACCACGACCACGCATTTACCGGGTCGATGGGAGAAGTCCCGCAACTGCGAGAAAACCAACTGTCCGGACTTCTGGTCAAGAGCACCTGTCGGCTCATCGGCGAACACAACATCGGGATCCGCGACCAAGGTGCGAATCAAGGATACCCGCTGCTGCTCACCACCTGAGAGCGAACTAGCTGCGTCATTGTCGTGCCCGCTCAAGTGGAACTTATCCATGAGGGCATCGATGCTTCCTTGATCGACCTTGCGATGGCTGAGAGTCAAGGGGAGCAGGATATTGTCACGAACGGTCATGGACGGGACAAGATTGTAGGACTGAAACACAAACCCGATATGCGATCTGCGAAACAAAGCCAAGTTACGCTGGTTCTTCTTAGTTAGTTCCTCACCCAGCACCCACACATTTCCTTGAGATGGCTGTTCAAGACCAGAAAGGCAATATAGCAAGGTGCTCTTACCACATCCAGAGGGCCCTGTAATTGCGGTCATGGCACCACCAGCAGCAACAAAAGAAAGATCATTGAACACCACAGTGGGAGTCCCGTCACCCGAGACGAAATTCTTACTTAGCTGTTCAGCTACTACCACACCATCACGCATAATATTAACCTTCATGGTACTGAGATCAGAGTATCGCCAGACCTCATGCGATTATAAAGCCCCACGACAACGAGTACTGAAATAAACGCTGTCATGGGGCGATATTCCTATTTACCAAATCAACCCATGTCGCCGTGTATTCAGCAATATCGTAAGGGATGCCCAGCTGCATCAAACCTGAGACGATAGCGGCATGAGTCCAGACGCCGGTGGCTTCCAGGAAGTCTGCAATCCGACCGGCCCACGGAGCAATCTTGGCAGGAAGCTTGGAACCTCCCCAGCGCAGAAGCTTAATGACAGCTTTCTTGGCGATCGTCGTAGCCCAATTCCTCGATTGGAAGCCATTACCGGCAGTGCCATCATGCATCGAGAATGCATACTCGGTCAGGATGCCAGCACCTTCATAATCACCGTTTTCCCATGCGGTATCCGCTATCTCCAGCACATCCCTCGGAGTCAGCGAATCGGTGACTTGACTCACGATAGATGTCGAAGCGGTATCCACAGGCTCTGCAGCCATCGCCTGACTGGGAACCATGGCGACTCCCATAGACAGCGCAAGTGGAACAGCAACGCTGGCGAGCAACCTACTTTTGATAGTGTTCAGAGCTTTCATCATAAGCCCCTTTTTGTTTGTTGAGTCAATTCATCCTTGATAACCAATAACGAAGTCAGCGGTGTCAGCCATGGCACCTCTGACAACCCAGCTAAAACTGGAATACTGCACTGATAGATAGGCCTAACTATCATTCTTGAGTTATTACATCAACGGTGACAGTAGCACCACCGTTACACCATTATAGGGCTATAGGAACTAAACGCGTTGTTTATGTTGGGGGTTTGGCCTTGTGGCTGTAAGCGTGTTGGGTGGTTGTTAAT
>NZ_JBVPQK010000196.1:0-5097 GCF_058197115.1 Bifidobacterium sp. POST2/T3 (B1) | reverse complement strand
GATCTCCACCTTGTCGCCCAGCTGGACCATGCCGTACATGTTGTAGGTCCATCCGGCGAT
Source organism: Bifidobacterium sp. POST2/T3 (B1) (assembly GCF_058197115.1). NCBI lineage: Bacteria > Bacillati > Actinomycetota > Actinomycetes > Bifidobacteriales > Bifidobacteriaceae > Bifidobacterium > Bifidobacterium sp. POST2/T3 (B1). Next base: position 5,037 of record NZ_JBVPQK010000196.1, on the reverse strand, counting down.
CTCGTAGTGGACGCCCTTCTCATCGGTGGCCTGGGCCGCATACTGGGCCGTGGCCGACAGCCACATGCCGTGCACCAGCGGCGCGGACAGGCCCGAGACCGCAGCACCCCGCCTGGAGGTGTGGATGGGGTTGAAGTCCCCGGAGGTGCGGGCGAAGGCGGTCATGTCCTTGGGGGCGGTGACGGTGACGCGGCGCAGCAGCCTGCGGGGTGTGTCCACCGTGTCGGCTCGGATGCCGCCGTACTCGGGAGCCTCCTGGGGCAGCTGGTCGCTGTAGGCACGGCCACGGATGGCGAAACGCTCGACCTCGCGTGCCAGCACGGTCCCGTCCTGGGCGGCGTGGACCACGTGGATGGTCACCACCCGCCCGGAGGCGGACTCCTGGTAGGGCTCGGCCCAGCTGGTCAGTTCAATCCGCTGGCCGGTGTGCTTCAGCAGGCGTTCCTCAGGGACCTCCAGCTCGATCAGGTGGTCCAGATGGACCGCGTTGAGCAGACCCTCGATGATGGGGAAGCCATTCACATAGACGGATCCCAGGGCTGCGTAGATGGCCGGCCAGGCCGGACCCACCAGGGCGTCCGGGGCGAAGCCGGAGGGAATCAGCGCATCGGGTAGGGCGCCTCCGGTGGCCGCCTCATGGTCGAAGCCCAGGTTGGCTGCCAGGGTGTAACCGCTGTGGGCCAGGCCGAAGGGATGCTCAGGGTCGTCACCGTCCTTCTCTATGACAGGCATGGCCTCCAGCTTGTCGCCGGTGACGGAGGTGTTGCCGATGCCGGCTGTATCGGCCAGCAGGGCGTAGACGTCCTTGGGCAGGCGGCTGCGGTCGACAACCGGGAAGAGGCCGACCTGGTCGCTCTTGAGGGTCAACGGCACGACGATGTCGCGCACCGCATGCCGGTCCAGGCCGCCGTCGGGGTCGTCGTCCCAGTAGGTGTCCAGGTGGATGTCCAGGTCATAGTGCTCGCCCTGGTCGTCCTGGCCGGTGGCGGTGATGGCGTAGTTTGGGTCGTCCATGGCCGTCCCGTATGCCGGATTGGCCATCAAGTGGCCCACCCAGGAGATGTTGGGGCTGCGGCGGATGAACTCCTGCGCGTCAGCGGCGCCTGCCAGCTGGCTATATGCCTTGACGGACCCGTTGCTCAGGTCTCGCACTCGGTCGATGGCCGCCTGTTCGAACCGTCCCAGAATGGAGGCCACCGGCTCGTCCACCGTGGTGATGCCCGCCACGGAGATGGGTCCGGGGATGGCCCTGACCGAGTCGGCACCGTAGCGGGGGTCCTCGGACTGCCAGAGCTGATCCTGGCCCCACCAGCGCAGCAGATCGTTGTCGATGACCGGCACGAAGGGCATGGGCTTGGGATACTCGCGCACCAGAACAGGGAACCAGGCCACATCGGTGGGCACCACCTTGAGCTCGGCTGCCTGGGGATAGGCCTCGTGCAGCCGTCGAAGCGCCTGCTCCGGCTCGGCAACATCCTGCCTGGAGGCGAAGATGGAGTCGAACTCGCCGCTCTGACGCTCGCAGACACGGGCCTCGATGCGCCGCAGCAGGTGCAGGAAGCGGTCGATGTAGGTATCGTCGGCCCAGGGGTAGGCCAGGTCGGCGAAGCGCTGGGCCCAGTCCTGGTAGGTCATGGTCTCCAGATCGCCGAAGTAGGGCTTGGCAGTCTTGTTCAGGGCCTCGATGATCTCCCCGCGGCGGGTCTCCAGCTCCTCCGGATGCTTCATGACCCGGACCAGCAGACGGCCGCACTCGGCGGAGGAGTTCTCCATCTCGTAGATGTCGGCGTGCAGATGGCTCAGGCCGGAGCCCACGCCTCCCACGGACTTGCCGCTGGGCACCCACTTCTCGCCCATGGGGGCGAAGGGGTCCGGATCGGGGGTGGAGGTGTCGATGCCGGGGGTGGCCACCAGAGCCCGCTTGATCTCGGGATTGGTGTGGGCCTCCTTTGCAGTCATGGCAGCCGTGCCGATCATGACGCCGTCCACGGGCATGTCCGGCAGGTGGTAGGCACGGGACCACTGACCACTGATGTAGTCGGCCGCCCGCTCAGGGGTGCCGATGCCGCCGCCAGCCACGAGCACGATGTTGGGGCAGGCACGAACCTCGGCATAGGTGGTCGAGAGCAGGTCGTCCAGGGACTCCCAGGAGTGGTGGCCTCCTGCGGCCCCGCCCTCGACCTCCATCAAAATGTGGGTGGGTGCGACCTTGCGGGCGATGGCCACGACCTGACGGATCTGGTCCACCGTACCGGGCTTGAAGGCCACGTAGGGGAAGCCTTCCTCGTTGAGCTGACGGATCAGGGTCACGGCCTCGTCCAGCTCGGGGATGCCGGCAGAAATGACCACACCGTCGATGGGGGTGCCGGAGGCGCGCTTCTTGGGCACGATGTGCTGGCTGCCGAACTGGAGGTTCCACAGGTAGCGGTCCATGAACATGGCGTTGAACTCGACCGTGCGGCCCTCCTGCAGCTGGTCCTCCAGCTGGGACACATGGCGGTCGAAGACTTCGGCGGTCACCTGGCCACCACCCGCCAGCTCGGCCCAGTAGCCGGCGTTGGCGGCCGCAGCCACGATCTCGGGCTCCACGGTGGTCGGGGTCATGCCGGCCAGCATGACCGGGGGCTTGCCGGTCAACCTGCTGAAGGCCGTCTCCACCCGGGGACCGGCCGGTGTCTCAAGCAGACGGGGAGCCAGCTTGGACCAGTCCTGGGTCCTGGCCGGATCCTCCTCCATGGTGGACAGCTGTGCACGCCGGGCCTGGTTGGAGGCCTCGACCACGCCCACGCCGGTTCCCTGGACCAGGTTGTCCACCAGCTTGCCCAGGGTCTCGCCCGGGCCCAGATCCACCAGCCAGAGGGAGGCGGCATCCTGCTGGTCCATGACCTCGGCGATCCGGCCGGCCCAGTCGGCATGGTTGAGCAGGACCTCTTGTGCCAGGACCCGGGCACGCTCGGTGTCCAGACCGCAGCGGGAGGCCCAGTCCACGCTCAGATCCACGGCGTCCTTCATGAGCGGCGAGTGGAAGGGCAGGGTCACATCCAGGTACTCCAGAACCGGTGAGAAGGCGGTTCCGCCACGGACCTTGTCCTCGCGCAGTTGGCGCTGATGCGCGCCCTCCTTGCCCGCCTCGATGGCAAAGGCGGCCAGATCCTCCGGATAGCCAGACAGGACCAGGTTGCGATCCGAGTTGGTCACGGCCACACTGATGGGGCCGCGAGCGCCAGGAACCCGGTCAACCAGAACCTCCACCTGATGGCGGGTGGCACCGCGCACCGAAAGCATAGGGGTGGCCTCACCCTGGCGATGGATGCCCAGACGACGAGCCTGGCGTGTGCCGGCCGCACCGATCAGCATTGCGGTGGCCAGAATCTGATCGATAGCGCCTTGGGCGGCCTTCAGGGACCCTGCAGCCTGAATCTCCTGGACCATGTGGACGCCGATGATGCCCTGGGAGTGCCCCAGCAGGGCCACCGGACGGGCCTGGGCTGCGTCGTAGCCCAGCTGGTCCATGTCCATGAGGGCGCCCAGCTGCACCAGAGCGATGCCGGGCACACTGACCGCCGCGTCGGCGGCCGGCCCCAACCTGACCGGGTCGGGCCTGTAGCCGAACAGATCCAGCTGACGACCGTTGGTGGCCAGCAGGTCGGGCTTGACTGCCCTTAGCAGGTCGGCGGCCGCTGCCATGCGCTCCTTCAGGGCCTTGTCGATGTCAGGATCGCCCTGCAGATCGGCCAGGGCCACGGTCCAGGGGTTGGACTGGCCGGCGAACATGAGCGCGTGCGGCTGCTCAGCGAGACGGTTGATGAAGAATGTACTGGTCATGATGTCCTATTCATAGAGAGTTGGGGATTGCTGATAATGACGAGGGGAAGTTCATAGAGGCTGGTTGCCATGGTGCTTGTCGTTGACCCTGACGCGTTGCTTGTCCGCCAGGAGGTCCATGGCCTGGACCAGGACCGGTCTGGTCTGCTCGGGGTCGATCATGGCGTCCAGCTCGCCCATCTCCAGGGAGAGATTGGCGTTGACGGTGCTGGTTTCGTACTCCTGGGCCAGTTTGTTTCGCAGCTCATCCACGTCCCGGCCGGCCTCCTTGGCCTCCTGCAGGTCGCGCCGGTGGATGATGTTGACCGCACCCTGGGCTCCCAGCACGGCTATCTGCGAAGAGGGCCAGGCATAGTTCAGGTCCGCGCCGATGGCCTTGGAGCCCATGACGATGTAGGAGCCGCCGAAGGCCTTGCGCAGCACAATGGTGACCATGGGCACCTGGGCGTTGGCATAGGCGTATATGACCTTAGCCCCCCGGCGGATGATGCCGGCGTGCTCCTGGTCCGAGCCAGGCTTATAGCCAGGGGTGTCCACCAGGGTGATGACCGGCAGGTTGAAGGCATCGCAAAGACGAACGAAGCGGGCCAGTTTCTCGGAGGATTCCACATCCAGGCTGCCCGCGTCCACCATGGGCTGGTTGGCCACGATCCCCACCGGCCGGCCCTCCAGGCAGGCGAAGCCCACCACGATGGACCGTGCGTAGAGTTCCTGGACCTGAACCAGCTCGCCGTAGTCGACGATGGCGTGGATGACGTCCAGCACGTCGTAGGGCTGCCGGTCGTTCTCGGGGATGACCGTGGCCAGGCGTTTGGCGGCCTGGCGCTCGGCATGGCCGGAGATGAAGGCGTACCGGGGAGGCTCCTGTCCGCTGTTGGCAGGCAGGTAGGCCAGCACGGTCCTGGCGTAGTCGATGGCGTCGGCCTCGTCCTCACCCAGGTAGTGGGCCACACCGGAACGGGTGTTGTGCACGTAGCCGCCGCCCAGCTGGTCCATGCTGATGGTCTCGCCGGTGGCCGCCTTGACGACATCAGGACCAGTGACGAACATGTCGGAGTTCTCCTTGGTCATGATGATCAGGTCGGTCAGAGCCGGGCAGTAGACGGCACCGCCTGCGCAGGGCCCCAGGATCAGGGAAATCTGCGGGACAAAGCCGCTGGCCTGGCAGGTCTTGCGAAAGATGCGTCCGTACTGGGTCAGGGCAGCCACACC
>NZ_JBVPQK010000195.1:0-5097 GCF_058197115.1 Bifidobacterium sp. POST2/T3 (B1) | reverse complement strand
GATCTCCACCTTGTCGCCCAGCTGGACCATGCCGTACATGTTGTAGGTCCATCCGGCGATCTCGTAGTGGACGCCCTGCTCGTCAGTGGCCTGGGCCGCGTACTGGGCGGTGGCCGACAGCCACATGCCGTGCACCAGCGGCGCAGACAGTCCGGAGACTGCAGCACCCCGCTTGGAGGTGTGGATGGGATTGAAGTCCCCAGAGGTGCGTGCAAAGGCGGTCATGTCCTTGGGGGCGGTGACGGTGACGCGGCGCAGCAGCCTGCGGGGTGTGTCCACCGTGTCGGCGCGGATGCCGCCATATTCGGGAGCCTCCTGGGGCAGCTGGTCGCTGTAGGCGCGGCCACGGATGGCGAAGCGCTCGACCTCGCGGGCCAGCACGGTTCCGTCCTGGGCGGCGTGTACCACATGGATGGTCACCACCCGGCCGGAGGCTGACTCCTGGTAGGGCTCGGCCCAGCTGGTCAGTTCAATCCGCTGGCCGGTGTGCTCCAGCAGGCGCTTCTCGCTGACCTCCAACTCGATCAGATGGTCCAGATGGACCGCGTTGAGCAGTCCCTCGATGATGGGGAAGCCATCCACATAGACGGATCCCAGGGCTGCGTAGATGGCCGGCCAGGCCGGACCCACCAGGGCGTCGGGGGCGAAGCCGGAGGGGATCAGCGCATCGGGCAGGGCGCCTCCGGTGGCCGCCTCATGGTCGAAGCCCAGGTTGGCCGCCAGTGTGTAGCCGCTGTGGGCCAGACCGAAGGGGTGGTCCTGGTCGTCATCATCCTTCTCGATGACAGGCATGGCCTTCAGCTTGTCGCCGGTGATGGAGGTATTGCCGATGCCGGCTGTGTCGGCCAGCATTGCATAGACGTCCTTGGGCAGGCGGCTGCGGTCAACCACCGGGAAGAGGCCGACCTGGTCGCTCTTGAGGGTCAGAGGCACGACGATGTCGCGCACCGCATGCCGGTCCAGACCGCCGTCGGGATCATCGTCCCAGTAGGTGTCCAGATGGATGTCCAGATCGTAGTGCTCACCCTGGTCGTCCTGGCCGGTGGCGGTGATGGTGTAATTGGGGTCGTCCATGGCCGTGCCGTAGGCCGGATTGGCCATCAGGTGGCCCACCCAGGAGATGTTGGGGCTGCGACGGATGAACTCCTGCGCGTCAGCAGCGCCTGCCAGCTGGCTATAGGCCTTGACGGGATTGCTGTCCAGATCGCGCACCCGGTCTATGGCCGCCTGTTCAAACCGTCCCAGGATGGAGGCCACCGGCTCGTCCACCGTGGTAATGCCCGCCACGGAGATGGGTCCGGGGATGGCCCTGACCGAGTCGGCACCGTAGCGGGGATCCTCGGACTGCCAGAGCTGATCCTGGCCCCACCAGCGCAGCAGATCGTTGTCGATGACCGGCACGAAGGGCATGGGCTTGGGGTACTCGCGCACCAGGATGGGGAACCAGGCCACGTCGGTGGGCACCACCTTGAGCTCGGCTGCCTGGGGATAGGCCTCGTGCAGCCGTCGAAGCGCCTGCTCGGGCTCGGCAACATCCTGCCTGGAGGCGAAGATGGAATCGAACTCGCCGCTCTGACGCTCGCAGACACGGGCCTCGATGCGCCGCAGCAAGTGCAGGAAGCGGTCGATGTAGGTGTCATCGGCCCAGGGGTAGGCCAGGTCGGCGAAACGTTGGGCCCAGTCCTGGTAGGTCATGGTCTCCAGATCGCCGAAGTAGGGCTTGGCTGTCTTGTCCAGGGCCTCGATGATCTCCTCGCGGCGGGTCTCCAGCTCCTCGGGGTGCTTCATGACCCGGACCAGCAGGCGGCCGCACTCGGCGGAGGAGTTCTCCATCTCGTAGATGTCGGCGTGCAGATGGCTCAGGCCGGAGCCCACGCCTCCCACGGACTTGCCGCTGGGCACCCACTTCTCACCCATGGGGGCGAAGGGGTCCGGATCGGGGGTGGAGCTGTCGATGCCAGGGGTGGCCACCAGAGCCCGCTTGATCTCAGGATTGGTGTGGGCCTCCTTGGCGGTCATGGCCGCTGTGCCTATCATGACGCCGTCCACGGGCATGTCCGGCAGGTGGTAGGCACGGGACCACTGACCACTGATGTAGTCAGCCGCCCGCTCAGGGGTGCCGATGCCGCCGCCGGCCACCAGAACGATGTTGGGGCAAGCGCGAACCTCGGCGTAGGTGGTCGAAAGCAGGTCGTCCAGGGACTCCCAGGAGTGGTGGCCTCCGGCGGCACCGCCCTCGACCTCCATCAGAATGTGGGTGGGGGTGACCTTGCGGGCGATGGCCACGACCTGGCGGATCTGGTCCACCGTGCCGGGCTTGAAGGCCACGTAGGGGAAGCCCTCCTCGTTGAGCTGACGGATCAGGGTCACGGCCTCGTCCAGCTCGGGAATGCCGGCAGAGATGACCACACCGTCGATGGGGGTGCCAGAGGCGCGCTTCTTGGGCACGATGTGCTGGCTGCCGAACTGGAGGTTCCACAGGTAGCGGTCCATGAACATGGCGTTGAACTCGACCGTGCGGCCCTCTTGCAGCTGGTCCTCCAACTGGGACACATGGCGGTCGAAGACCTCGGCGGTCACCTGACCGCCGCCGGCAAGTTCGGCCCAGTAGCCTGCGTTGGCGGCTGCAGCCACGATTTCAGGCTCCACAGTGGTCGGGGTCATGCCGGCCAGCATGACCGGGGGCTTGCCGGTCAACCGGCTGAAAGCAGTCTCCACCCGGGGGCCAGCCGGGGTCTCAAGCAGACGGGGAGCCAGCTTGGACCAGTCCTGGGTTCGGGCCGGGTCCTCCTCCATGGTGGACAGCTGCGCGCGCCGGGCCTGGTTGGAGGCCTCGACCACACCAACACCGGTGCCCTGGACCAGGTTGTCCACCAGCTTGCCCAAGGTCTCGCCCGGGCCCAGATCCACCAGCCAGAGGGATGCGGCATCCTGCTGGTCCATGACCTCGGCGATCCGGCCGGCCCAGTCGGCGTGGTTGAGCAGAACCTCCTCAGCCAGAACCCGGGCACGCTCGGTGTCCAGACCGCAGCGGGAGGCCCAGTCCACGCTCAGATCCACGGCTTCCTTCATGAGCGGGGAGTGGAAGGGCAGGGTCACATCCAGGTACTCCAGAACCGGCGAGAAGGCGGTTCCGCCCCGGACCTTGTCTTCGCGCAGTTGGCGCTGGTGCTCGCTCTCCTTGCCCGCCTCGATGGCAAAGGCGGCCAGATCCTCCGGATAGCCGGACAGGACCAGGTTGCGATCCGAGTTGGTCACGGCCACGCTGATGGGGCCGCGAGCGCCAGGCACCCGGTCGACCAGAACCTCCACCTGATGGCGGGTGGCCCCGCGCACCGAAAGCATAGGGGTGGCCTCACCCTGGCGGTGGATGCCCAGACGACGGGCCTGACGAGTGCCAGCCGTTCCAATCAGCATGGCGGTGGCCAGAATCTGGTCAATGGCACCCTGAGCAGCCTTGAGGGATCCGGCAGCCTGAATCTCCTGAACCATGTGAACGCCGATGATGCCCTGAGAGTGCCCCAGCAGGGCCACCGGACGGGCCTGGGCCGCGTCGTAGCCCAGCTGGTCCATATCCATGAGGGCGCCCAACTGCACCAGGGCGATGCCGGGCACGCTGACCGCCGCGTCGGCGGCCGGCCCCAGCCTGACCGGGTCGGGCCTGTAGCCGAACATATCCAGCTGACGACCGTTGGTGGCCAGCAGGTCGGGCTTGACTGCCCTGAGCAGGTCGGTGGCCGCCGCCATGCGCTCCTTCAGGGCCTTGTCGATGTCGGGATCGCCCTGCAGATCGGCCAGGGCCACGGTCCAGGGGTTGGACTGGCCGGCGAACATAAGCGCGTGTGGCTGCTCAGCGAGACGGTTGATGAAGAATGTACTGGTCATGATGTCCTATTCATAGAGAGTTGGGGATTACTGATAATGACGAGGAAAAGTTCACAGAGGCTGGTTGCCGTGGTGCTTGTCGTTGACCCTGACGCGTTGCTTGTCTGCCAGGAGGTCCATGGCCTGGACCAGGACCGGTCTGGTCTGCTCGGGGTCGATCATGCCGTCCAGCTCGCCCATCTCCAGGGAGAGATTGGCGTTGACGGTGCTGGTTTCATACTCCTGGGCCAGTTTGTTTCGTAGCTCATCCACGTCCCGGCCGGCCTCCTTGGCCTCCTGCAGGTCGCGCCGGTGGATGATGTTGACCGCGCCCTGGGCTCCCAGCACGGCGATCTGCGAGGAGGGCCAGGCATAGTTGAGGTCCGCACCGATGGCCTTGGAGCCCATGACGATGTAGGAGCCGCCAAAGGCCTTGCGCAGCACAATGGTGACCATGGGCACCTGGGCGTTGGCATAGGCGTAGATGACCTTGGCACCCCGGCGGATGATGCCGGCGTGCTCCTGGTCCGAACCCGGCTTGTAGCCAGGGGTGTCCACCAGGGTGATGACCGGCAGGTTGAAGGCATCGCAGAGGCGGACGAACCGGGCCAGCTTCTCGGAGGATTCCACATCCAGGCTGCCCGCGTCCACCATGGGCTGGTTGGCCACGATTCCCACCGGCCGGCCCTCCAAGCAGGCGAAGCCCACAACGATGGACCGGGCGTAGAGCTCCTGGACCTGAACCAGCTCGCCGTAGTCGACGATGGCATGGATGACGTCCAGCACGTCGTAGGGCTGCCGGTCGTTCTCGGGGATGACCGTGGCCAGGCGTTTGGCGGCCTGGCGCTCGGCATGGCCGGAGATGAAAGCGTACCGGGGAGGCTCCTGTCCGCTGTTGGCAGGCAGGTAGGCCAGGACGGTCCTGGCGTAGTCGATGGCGTCGGCCTCGTCCTCACCCAGGTAGTGGGCCACGCCGGAACGGGTGTTGTGCACGTAGCCGCCGCCCAGCTGGTCCATGCTGATGGTCTCGCCGGTGGCCGCCTTGACAACATCAGGACCAGTGACGAACATGTCGGAGTTCTCCTTGGTCATGATGATCAGGTCTGTCAGAGCCGGGCAGTAGACAGCACCGCCTGCGCAGGGCCCCAGGATCAGAGAAATCTGCGGGACAAAGCCGCTGGCCTGGCAGGTCTTGCGAAAGATGCGTCCGTACTGGGTCAGGGCAGCCACACC
>NZ_JBVPQK010000194.1:0-5119 GCF_058197115.1 Bifidobacterium sp. POST2/T3 (B1) | reverse complement strand
GAAGAGGGCTCCAGCCTGCTCAAGAAGGGGGAGACCAGCAAGGAGATCTACCTGCTCTCCCGACTGCAGGATCTGGGCCAGGAAAAGGATGTGCCAGTGGAGCGCCGGCTGGGCCTGCATTTTGACCTGACCGTGCCGCTGAGCCGCTATGTGGTGGAGCACAGCAACGACTTGACCTTCCCCTTCAAACGCTGGCAGATTCAGAAGGTCTGGCGAGGAGAGCGCCCCCAGGAGGGACGGTTCAGGGAGTTCGTTCAGGCTGACATTGACGTAATTGGCAACGGAGAGCTGCCCGACCACTACGAGGTCGAGGTGCCCCTGGTCATGCTGAGTGCTCTGGAGGAGCTGAGGGCCTTCGGCCTGCCCAAGCCCACTGTGCACGCCAACAACCGCAAGCTATCCGAGGGATTCTACCGGGGTCTGGGTCTGGAGGATGTCGAGGGCGTTTTGCGCGAGATCGACAAGCTGGACAAGATCGGCCCTGACGAGGTGGCCAGCCTGTTGGTCAGTGAGTGCGGCGCCAATCAGGACCAGGCCAAGGCCTGCCTGGCTCTGGCCGAGCTGACCGCCGACGATGGTAAGCAGCTGCGCCAGCGGTTCGATGCCTTGGTTAACAAGGTTGGCATCGATAAGGAGTCTTCTTCGTACGCCTTAGCCATTGAGGGGCTAAAGACGCTGGCCATGATCATCGACGAGGCTGCCCGCATTCGGCCTGGCTCGGTCATCGCCGACCTGAAGATTGCCCGCGGGCTGGACTACTACACCGGCTCTGTCTACGAGACCTTCCTGGAGGGGGCGCAGTCCCTGGGATCCATCTGTTCCGGCGGCCGCTATGACAATCTTGCTAGCCAGGGCAACCGGACCTATCCAGGAGTAGGGCTGTCCATTGGGCTTTCTCGCCTGCTCTCCTACCTGCTGGCCCACGGGGTTCAGGCCTCCAGGGTTTCTCCGGCTGCGGTCATGGTCGCCGTCTGGGACGAAGAGGATCGGACCATCAGCAACCACATCGCCCAGGATCTGCGGGCCAGGGGTATTGCCGCTGATGTGGCGCCTACTGCAGCCAAGATTGGCAAACAGATCCGCTATGCCGACCACCTGGGCATCCCCTATGTCTGGTTCCCTGCCAAGGAGGGCCAGCAGGAGGGCGACCAGGTCAAGAACATCATCACCGGCGATCAGACTCCGGCTGACCTGGTGTCGTGGACGCCGGATAGCCTGTATGCCCGGCAGAGTGTGGAATACCAGGCCTGACGCAGGGGCAGGTCGAGCATTATGGAGGTACAGGAAAGCATGGGCCAGTCGGCTTACAGAACGAGCTACGCCACGGATGTCACTGAAGATATGGTCGGTCGCCAGGTGACGGTGGCCGGATGGGTGGATCGCCGCCGTGATCACGGAGGCGTGGCCTTCATCGACCTGCGTGACCGCTCCGGTCTGGTGCAGATCGTCATCTATGACGAGGAGGAGGCCCGGCCCCTGCGTAGCGAGTACGTCATCCAGGTCACCGGCAAGGTTCGCGAACGTCCTGAGGGCAATGACAACGAACACCTGTCCACCGGACACATCGAGATCGTTGCAGACAAGATTGAGGTTCTGGCTAAGTCGGCAGCCCTGCCCTTCCAGGTGTCCACAGCCCTGGAGAACGAGGCCGAGAACAAGCTGCCCGGCGAGGATGTGCGACTGCGCTACCGTTATCTGGACCTGCGTCGCCCCTCCATGCAGCACAACATCCGTCTGAGGGCCGCCATGAACCGTGCCGCCCGTGCTGCCCTGGACAAGATGGATTTCTGCGAGATCGAGACGCCGACCCTGATCAAGTCCACCCCCGAGGGCGCCCGTGACTTCCTGGTGCCGGCCCGCCTGGTGCCCGGATCCTGGTACGCCCTGCCGCAGTCTCCCCAGCTGCTCAAGCAGTTGCTGATGGTGGGCGGCTTTGAGCGTTACTACCAAATCGCCCGTTGCTACCGCGACGAGGACTTCCGCGCCGACAGGCAGCCTGAGTTCACCCAGCTGGATATCGAGATGAGCTTCGCCTCCCAGGAGGACGTCATGGCCATGGCCGAGCAGGTCATTGCCGAGGTCTGGAAGGCTGCAGGATTCGAGGTCACCCTGCCCATCCCCAGGATCAGCTGGCAGGAGGCCATGGACAAGTATGGTTCCGACAAGCCTGACCTGCGCTTCGGCAACCCTATCGTCGAACTGACCGACTACTTCAAGAACACCCCCTTCCGGGTCTTCCAGGCTCCCTACGTAGGCGCCGTGGTCTACCAGGGTGCGGCTAACCTGCCCCGCAGGCAGTTCGACGCTTGGCAGGAATGGGCCCGCCAGCGTGGTGCAAAGGGTCTGGCCTATGTCCAGTTCACTGGCGACGGCACTCTCAAGGGCCCGGTGGCCAAGAACCTGTCTGATGCCGAGCGCCAAGGCCTCAAGAAGGCCGTAGGCGCCACGGACGGGGATGCCGTCTTCTTTGCAGCCGGTCCCCGTGAGGCTTCGCAAACCCTGCTTGGCGCGGCCCGTGTGGAGATCGCCCGTCGCCAGGGGCTGCTCAAACCCGACGAATTCGCCCTGACCTGGGTGGTGGACTTCCCGCTCTTCAAGCCCACCGACGACCCGGACGACGACGATGTGGCCGTGGGACATTCTAAGTGGACCTCCATGCACCATCCCTTCACCATGCCTTCGGCCGACTGGATCGACCGCTTCGACAAGGATCCCGAACACGCCATGAGCGACTCCTATGACATCGTCTGCAACGGCGAGGAGATGGGCGGCGGCTCGGTGCGTATTCACCGCGACGACATTCAGGATCGGGTCTTCAAAGTGCTGGGCATCGGTCCCGAGGAGGCCCAGGAGAAGTTCGGCTTCCTGCTGGAGGCCTTCAAGTACGGCGCTCCGCCCCACGCAGGCATCGCCTTCGGTTGGGACAGGACTGCCCAGATCCTGACCGGAGCGGACTCCATCCGCGATGTCATAGCCTTCCCCAAGTCCGGTGGCGGCCAGGATCCCATGACCGGGGCTCCGGCGCCCATCTCCGACCAGCAACGCGCCGAGACCGGCGTGGATTGGGAACCGGATCAGGAGGATACCGACTGAGCGCACTTCGTCACTGGTCGACGAGAGTCTAAAAGGGCTGGAATTCTGCGGGATTTCGGCCCTTATTGTTTAGGCCAGTTTATGCGCAGCAGGTCAATCGGTCGCGTTCGGCCAGTGGCTCTACTTTTCAGGAGAACCGTTTCTATGGCCGCTCTGCAACAAAGGATGAGTAAACTGCCCAATATGAGCGAAACAACCAAACAGCCGTCGGAGCGGATTCTGCCGGAGAAACCGGCCTCGGATCGCCCCGTCCAGGATAACTCCGGGCCGCTGGTCGAGCTGGCGCACGTCGAGAAGCATTTTGGCAACCTGCACGTCCTCAAGGACATCAACCTGCAGGTTGATACCGGCGAAGTGCTGGTGGTGGTCGGCCCCTCAGGCTCCGGCAAGTCCACCATGTGCCGGACTATCAATCGTCTGGAGTCCATCGACTCCGGTGTCATCAGGATCGAGGGAGAGCCTTTGCCTCAGGAGGGACGTGACCTGGCTCGGCTCAGGGCCGAGGTGGGCATGGTCTTCCAGTCTTTCAATCTGTTCGCCAACAAGACCATCCTGGAGAACATGACCCTGGCGCCCATCAAGGTGCGCCATATGCCCAAGAAGGATGCTGAGGACCTGGCCATGGACCTCTTGGCCCGGGTGGGCGTGGAATCCCAGGCCTCCAAGATGCCCTCCCAGCTCTCAGGCGGCCAGCAGCAGCGTGTGGCCATAGCCCGCGCCCTGGCCATGCAGCCCAAGATCATGCTCTTCGACGAGCCCACATCGGCTCTTGACCCGGAGATGGTCAACGAGGTGCTGGATGTGATGATTCAGCTGGCCCAGGAGGGCATGACCATGATCTGCGTGACCCACGAGATGGGCTTTGCCCGCCAGGCCGCCGACCATATCGTTTTCATGGCCGATGGACGGATCCTGGAGAAGGACGACCCCGACGACTTCTTCGATCACCCCAAGACCCAGAGGGCCGCCGACTTCCTGTCCAAGATTCTGACCCACTGAAGCAGGAGGGAAGCGTATCCGCATGAATGCAAGCATGCATGGCATGGGCCAGCCGTTGAAACGGCTTGCCAGGAATTTGACCGCGATCCTGTGCGCTTTGGGTTGCTTGATCTCCTTGGCGGCCTGCGGCTCCGACAAGGAGGCAGGCAAGATTCGGGTGGGCATCAAGTTCGACCAGCCTGGTCTGGGCTTCAAGAAGGCCGGAACCTATGTGGGCTTTGACGTGGACGTGGCCACCTACATCGCCGACAAGCTAGGTTATAGCCCCGACGACATCGTCTGGAAGGAGGCCCCCTCCAAGCAGCGTGAGGCCATGCTCCAGAATGGCGACGTGGACATGATCCTGGCCTCCTATTCCATAACGGATGAGCGCAAGCGGGCCGTCTCTTTCGCTGGACCCTACATCGTGGCCGGACAGGACCTGCTGGTGCGCAAGGAGGACCACCATATCCGTGGCCCCGAAGACCTCAACGGCAAACGACTGTGCTCAGTGACCGGATCCACCTCGGCCGTCACTGTCAAGAAACGGTTCGCCAAAGAAGTCCAGCTGATGGAGCAGCCGGGCTACGCCGAATGCGCCACCGCCCTCTTCTCCGGCATCGTCGATGCAGTCACCACTGACGACATCATCCTGGCTGGTCTGGCTTCCGCCTCACGTGGAAGGCTGCGGCTGGTGGGCAAGCCCTTCACCCAGGAGTACTACGGTGTGGGCATCAAAAAAGGCAATACCAAGCTGGCCCACAAGATCAACGCGGCTCTGGCCGACATGGAGGCCAACGGCTCCTGGCAGCGGGCGCTCGAGAACAACACCCGGGGCACCCATTACAAACCTGACCCGCGCTACAACCCGCCTAAGCCCAAGGAGGGGGAGTGAGATGTCAACCATCATCGAACTGTTCACCGACTACGACATCCCGGCAGCCTTCTGGGTCAACATCCAGTTGACCCTTTGGTCGGCCCTCTTCTCGCTGATCCTGGGCATCATCCTGGTGATCATGCGCATCTCGCCCATCTCCTCCCTGCGGGC
>NZ_JBVPQK010000193.1:1893-5127 GCF_058197115.1 Bifidobacterium sp. POST2/T3 (B1) | reverse complement strand
TACGTGGCTTGCACGGGCAGGGTCTTCCGCACGGACGAACTGGATGCGACCCATACCCCGGTCTTCCACCAGTGCGAGGCCATCGCCGTCGACGAGCACCTGACCATGGCCGACCTCAAGGGCACCCTGGACAAGCTCGCCGTGGCCATGTTCGGCCCTGAGGCCCGGACCAGACTGCGTCCCTCATACTTCCCCTTCACCGAGCCCAGCGCTGAGATGGACCTTTGGTTCCCCGACAAGAAGGGCGGCCCCGGATGGATTGAATGGGGAGGCTGCGGCATGGTCAACCCCAACGTTCTGAGGTCGGCCGGTGTGGACCCGCAGCGATACTCAGGCTTCGCCTTCGGCGTGGGCATGGAACGCACCCTGCTCCTGCGTCACGACATCAACGATATGCACGACCTGGTCGAGGGTGACGTGCGGTTCAGCCAGCAGTTCGAGATGGGGGAGTGACCGTCAGATGCCAATGGTAGATATCGACTGGCTCAAGGAGCATGTGCAGGTCCCCGAGGATCTGACCTATGAACGGCTGGCCAAGGATCTGGTCCGGGTCGGTCTGGAGGAAGAGGACATTCATCAGTCCACAGTGACCGGCCCTATTGTGGTCGGCTATGTGGTGGATGCCGAGCCTGAGCCTCAGAAGAACGGCAAGACCATCAACTGGTGCCATGTGGATGTGGGCGAGCAGTACAACGCTGTGGACGACCAGGGTCACAAGGTGCCTAGGGGCATCGTCTGCGGGGCCCCAAACATGGCTGCGGGCGAAAAGGTGGTGGTGACCCTGCCAGGGGCCGTCCTGCCTGGGGACTTCCGTATCGAACCGCGCAAGACCTATGGCCACATCTCGGACGGCATGTGCGCCTCAGAGCGTGAGCTGGGGCTGGGCTCGGACCATCAGGGCATCATCCTGCTGCGCAATTACGGGTTCACCCCCGAGCAGTACGAGCAGCTCAAGCCAGGTGACGATGCCATAGCTCTGCTCCATATGAACAGGCCTGTTCTTGAGATCAACATCACACCCGACCGCGGCTATGCCTTCTCCTACCGAGGGGTTGCCAGGGAATACCACCACTCCACGGGTGCTGAGTACACGGATCCGGTGATTGAGCTGAACAAGACAGTGCCGGCCCCTGCAGCTCAGGAGGATCAGGCTCCGCTTGCCGTGCGCATTCAGGACGAGAACCCTATTCACGGTCAGCCAGGCTGTGATCGGTACTACCTGCGTGCCTTGACCGGGTGTGACCCCAAGGCGGCCACTCCCAGCTGGATGCGTCGGCGGTTGGTACGTGCCGGCATGCGCTCCATCAGTCTGCCGGTGGACATCACCAACTATGTCATGCTGGATCTGGGCCAGCCCCTGCACGCCTATGATCTGGACAAGCTCAGCGGGCCCATCGTAGTCCGTAGGGCCAGGCAGGGTGAGCACCTGACCACTCTGGATGGCAAGGATCGCGAGCTCAGCACCGAGGATCTGCTCATTACCGACTCGCCCGAGGGGCAAGAGGGATCCCGTATCTTGGGTCTGGCCGGAGTCATGGGCGGTCTGTATGGAGAGGTGACCGATCAGACGCGGAATATTCTGATTGAGTCCGCCCACTTCGACCAGGTGACCATCGCCAGGACCGCACGTCGCCACAAGCTGCCCTCCGAGGCTTCCAAGCGCTTTGAGCGCGGGGTCGATCCGCAGATGCAGCCGGCTGCCGCGGCTATGGCCGCTGACCTGCTGCATCGCCTTGCCGGTGGCCAGGACCTGGATGCTCCGCTGGATATGAACCAGACCAAGCCCATGTCAGTCATCGACTTTGCTGTCAGCGAGGTGGCCAGGCTGACTGGACTGGATGTGGAACCCCAGCGCATTGTGGCCATTCTGCGCGACATAGGCTGCACGGTCCAAGGCGATCCTCAGGACCGGCTGTCCGTGACTCCGCCAACCTGGAGGCCCGACCTGGGCGAGGGCTGCGACCTGGTCGAAGAGGTGGCCCGCCTGGTGGGCTACGACCGTATCCCCGTCACCGTGCCATCACCCAAGGTTTCCGGAGCAATTGGTCTGACCGATCGTCAGCAGCGTCGCCGTTGGGTGGCTGACACCCTGGCCGAGTATGGGCTGACCGAGGTTCTGGACTATCCATTTGTCGGTGACAATGATTTCAAGGCCTTCGGCATGGATCCTGATGAGGTCCATATCAACAGCGTGGAGCTGGCCAACCCCATGGCCGCTGACAGGCCCTATCTGAGGCAGAGCCTGCTATTGCCGCTGGCCAACACCGTGGAACGCAACCTGCGACGTGGCAACACTGATGTGCGTCTCTTCGAGATCGGCTATGTCTTCCGTCGCGACCCCAAGGCTCCTGCGGTACCTACACTTCCGGGCGGCGTGCGGCCCAGCGACGAGGATTTGGCCCGCCTGGACCAGGGTCTGCCAGAGCAACGGCTGCATGTGGCGGCCTTGCTGACCGGCCGGGCCCAGGAAGACGGCTGGCTTAAGGACAGCAGGGATGTGGACTGGACCGATGCAGTCGAATCGGCTCGCCGGGTTTTGGACAGGCTGGGTGCCGATTATCGGCTGGAGCAACCCTCTGGCGAGCAGGTGCCTGACCAGTGGCATCCGGGCCGCACCGCCAGGCTGGTCCTGGATGACGGCACGCTCGTCGGCATGGTGGGCGAGCTGCATCCTCGGGTTGATCAGGCTCTGGGTTTCCCTGCCCATTCTGCCGCTTTCGAGCTGAGCCTGGACATGGTGCTGGACCACCTGGACTACACACCCCTGCAGGCCAAGCCGGTCTCGACCTTCCCGCCGGTCCGTCAGGATCTGGCCTTCACTGTGCCGGACACGGTCTCGGCAGCTGATCTGACTTCCGCCATCAGAGAAGCGGCTGGGTCTAGTCTTGAATCCATCGAGCTGTTCGACGTTTTCACTGGCGATCAGATCGGTGAGCATGCAAAATCGCTGGCCTTCGCAGTCACCTTCCGCGCCCCGGACCGCACTTTGACGTCCGAGGACAGCGAATCCCTGCGTCAGGCCATCGTTGACAAGACTGCGGGTCTGGGCGCCGTACTGCGCGCTTGACCGGGCATCACAAGGGGGCCGAGGGGCATGACGGATTCTCAAGAACAGGGCACAGCCGGTGGACCTGACCGCCAGGATCATGATGGGGGCGACCAGCCCTTGTACGGCGCACGCGCCGATCGTTATCCAGGGTGGAATCCGTACATATACGGTCGCCCAGACCCCGA
>NZ_JBVPQK010000193.1:0-1793 GCF_058197115.1 Bifidobacterium sp. POST2/T3 (B1) | reverse complement strand
CCTCCCAAAATCCGGTCTACGGCCACTGGGATCCCTGCGCCATCATCGCCTTCCTTATGGCCCTCTTCTTGCCCATGCCTGTGATTCCCGCTCTGCTGGGTGGCGTTTCCATGTATCGGACCCACCGACTGCATATGAAGGGCTATGGATTGGCTATGGCTGCCCTGATCATCAACCTGCTTTTCACGCTTGCCTGGATCTGGCTGCTGGTCAACGGCATCTCCCTGAATGATTTCTACCAGCAGATGATGCCATCGCCCTCGACGGGCGGCGGCGGATCCGGCTCAGGTGGCGTCAGCGCCTGAAAACTCAAGGCGCTGGCTCCTTCTGGATGCGATTATGCATTTGCATTAGCCGGAATTCACGTTTGTGCATATGCTGTCAGCCTTGACATATAGAGATCTACGAGGGGGATGTTCGATCAGATGGATTTGGATATTAATATCGTCGTATTCGACGGGTTTGAACCCTTGGATGTTTTTGGCCCCTTTGAGGTTTTCATCAATACTGATGGCGCCCGAGTGCGGCTTTTCTCTCTTGACGGGCCAGGCTTGAAAGTCGGTGAGGGCGGTGTCAGGGTCGAAACTGTAGGACCAGAAGATATTAATTCCCAAGGGGTTCTGCTGATACCCGGCGGGTCCGGTACTCGAACTCTGGTTGGGGACGACCAATGGACAGGGCAGCTGGCAAGCTTGGCCGCCAGGTCGCCGCAGGTAATGACGGTCTGCACAGGCTCGGCTCTCTTGGCTGCCGCCGGTGTGCTCGACGGTCGGCGTGCGACCTCAAATGACTTGGCCTTTGACTGGGTCGTCAGCACAGGGAAGCGTGTGGACTGGATCAAGGATGCGCGCTGGGTGGTCGATGGCAAGTTTCGTACATCTTCGGGTATCTCGGCCGGCATCGATATGGCCTTGGCCTTTGTAGAGGAGGCGTGCGGGTCCGAGGCTGCGGAAAAGGCCAGCAGGCAAATGGAATATATCCGCAACAGAGACTCCGGTTATGACCCCTTCGCATAGTTGAAAGTGTTGCACAGCTAGAGCAGATATATAGCGACACGCCGAATTGCATAAATATGCGTTTTACTGCATGAGTATGTATGATGGTGCCCGATGAAGGGAGCACTCATGCGGCAATACACGGTGGCTGTAGCGGGAGCTTCGGGGTATGCCGGCTCGGAGATGATCCGTCTATTGGCGGCCCATCCAGCCTTTCAGGTATGCACGGTCACCGGTCATGGCTCGGCTGGCCGTCTGCTGGGGGAGTTCTCGCCCAACCTTCCGGAGTCGATAGCCTCGCTGCAGATTCAGGATACCGATCCAAAGATCTTGGCCGGCCACGATCTGGTGGTTCTGGCACTGCCTCACGGGGCTTCGGGTCCCCTGGCAGAGCAGCTGGATCCGCAATCGCTGATGGTCGACCTGGGGGCTGATCACCGGCTGGAGGATCCTGGCGACTGGCAAGACTACTACGGCGGGCCCTTCTCAAGCCCGTGGACCTACGGGATGCCTGAGCTGCTCAATCCGGGTGGCGGTCGCCAGCGTCAGCTGCTTGGACAGACTCGGCGGATCGCTGGTCCTGGCTGCAATGTCACGGCAGTCACTCTGGCCTTCCAGCCTGCTTTAGCCGCCGGACTGGTGCAGACCGATGATCTGGTTGCTGACCTGGCGGTCGGCTACTCGGGCGCCGGACGCTCAGGCGGCAGAATGGATCTGCTGGCAGCCCAGGCCATCAATTCAGCCCATCCCTACTCGGTCGGAGGCACCCACCGGCATATCCCTGAGATTCTGCAAAAT
>NZ_JBVPQK010000192.1:0-5163 GCF_058197115.1 Bifidobacterium sp. POST2/T3 (B1) | reverse complement strand
TTTGGCGTGGGTCCCGACGGCCACTATGCCTCCCTCTTCCCCGACCGCCCTGAGGTCAGGCTGCAGGACGAAGATCTGCTGGTAACGGGTGTCAGCAACTCCCCCAAGCTGCCCCCGCTCAGGGTCACCATGACCACGCCATTCATCCGCCGGACCCCAAAGGTCTGGCTGTTCACCTCAACTGCTGAGAAGGCATCGGCCGTCGCTGCCGCCCTGGGAACCACAGACGATCCCCATGTCCCCTCCTCTTATGCCAGGGGCACTCTGGAGACCCTCTGGCTCCTGGACGCTGATGCCGCCTCGAAACTGAACTGAGCCTTCTGCACCAAGAGCCTCTACAGATCTCAGGACTCCGAAGATTCCTTATCCGCAGCAGGAGCGGAGTCTTCGGAGTCCTTTCTTGTCATTTGTTCGACAGCCCGATCGGATTCGTCAACGATCCAATCCATGGCGTGGCGGGCCCCCTCTGCATCGCCCCGACGTATCAGTGCAGCCACGTCGCCATGCAACCGCAACGCTTTCTCATCGGCCTTCCTGGGCATAAGCTCATGCCGGGTTCGCCCAGACAGCACTGATGCAATCACATCGCCCAAGGCCGCGAACATAGCGTTGCCCGATGCCTCAAGCAGGGTTCGATGAAACGTTTCGTCAGCCCGAAGATAGTCCGGCCCGTCGGCCCGGTCAGCGTTGGCCACCATATCAATGGCGGCCCGCGTCAGCTTCGCCCATTGATCCTGATCAGCATTGCCGGCCGCCAGCTGGGCAGCCATGGGCTCCACGCATGCCCTGAGCTCAGACAGCTCATGCAAGGTCCGTCCCCGGTCAGGTCCACGCAGTCTCCACTCGATCACCTGCGGATCATAGATATTCCAGAGTTGACGAGGATTGACTGTGGCACCGACCTTGCGTTTGACAGTGACCAGACCCATGGCCTCAAGAACCCTGGTGACCTCGCGGGTGACCGTGCGCGAAGGTCTCTGGCTATCCAGGTCAGGGGCGGGTAGCCGGTCTCCCGGAGCGATGGTGCCATCTACGATGGCCGCCCCCCACTGGTCCAGCAGCCGATCATGCAGGGTGCCTTCTGCAGCCGTTTCGTCATCAGGTTTCCTTGCGTTTTTCACGAATTCCACTCTAGCAACCTGGCCCATTCCCAATTTGACCAGAGTGGTATGTAAATAATTTCGAGACTCGATCCTGCCCCTTAGCATGCCGTCTTCCAATCCGTCCCAGATTCGTGTAAAATACTGTCTGTTAAGGCATACGTAATATCACACTGTCGATATTAAGTAATGCAAAAATAAGAGCCGGGAAGCTGTTCAGGCTGAACGGCTCGCATCCTCAGAGAAGAGGCAGCCATGCTTTTAGCGTCGCAGCCGACAGCCGACGGGTACCTAACCCTGGCGGCGAGTCAGGCCGTTTCCCTGAACACCACCCAATTGGGCATCAGCCTGGTGCTCAGCCTGGCGGTGCTCATCTTCCTAGTCACTGTCGTCAAACTTCATCCCTTTGTCTCACTGCTGGGTGCCGCCCTGGTGGTCGGCATCGGTTCTGGCTACGGACCCGTGGCCACCCTGACCAGCTTTACCGGCGAGTTCGGCTCCACCATGGGCTCCGTAGGCATTCTGATCGGCCTGGGAGCCATGATCGGCAAGGTCCTCATGGACACCGGAGCCACTGACCAGGTGGTCAACACCCTGGTCGCCAAGTCCAAGCCCGCCACCATCCCCTGGATCATGGCCCTGATCGGCGCCCTGATCGGCCTGCCCATGTTCTTCGAAGTCGGCCTGGTCATTCTGGTCCCGGTCATCATTCTGGTGGCCCGCCGCACCAAGCTTCCCCTGATGCGTGTGGCCATCCCCACCCTGGCAGGCCTGTCCATCATGCACGCTTGTGTGCCTCCTCACCCCGGCCCCTTGGCCGCCCTGAGCCAATTCAAGCAGACCGGAAACGTAGGCCTGACCATGATGTTCGGCATCCCCTTCGCCCTGATTACCCTGGTCGTCGTGGGCCCGGCCTTTTCCCGTCTGGCCTCCCGCTGGGTGCCCATCGAAGCCCCGGCCGATTTTGTGGCCAAGAGCGAGCAGGCCGGCAAGGAGGAGACCCGGCTGCCATCCTTCGCCCTCTCGGTCTGCTGCATCCTGCTGCCGGCAGTCCTCATGCTGCTGACCTCCATCTTCGAGATCGCCATTCCCGGGTTCAAGGATCGCACGGACGGCCTGGCACAGACCATCAACTTCATCGGCAACCCGGTCATGGCCCTGGCCATAGCACTGATTGTTTCCATGCTGGTCCTCAAGGCCGCCTCGGGCATCTCCTGGAAGACCGTCAATGACTCCCTGGGAGCGTCGCTTCCCGCTGTAGCGGGCATCCTGCTGATTGTGGGCGCAGGCGGTGGCTTCAAGGGCGTCCTGGTCTCCACCGGCATCGGCAAGATCATCGGCACCTTTGTGGAGAACTCCAACATCTCCATCTTCCTGCTGGGCTGGGTCATCGCCGTCTTCGTACGCATCGCCACAGGCTCGGCCACCGTCTCCATCCTGACCACGGCCGGCATTCTCAGCAACGCCATGACCATGATGCATGCGGGCTCCACGGCCACTACACTTCTGGTCATCGCCATCGGCGCCGGCTCCATCTTCCTCTCCCACCTCAACGACGCAGGCTTCTGGCTGATCAAGGAGTACTTCGGCCTGAGCGTTGGCGAGACCCTGAAGACCTGGTCGGTTCTGGAATGCCTGCTGTCGGTAGTGGTTCTGGTCCTGGTCATGATCGCCAGCATCTTTGTACCCATCACCGCCTGAGCGTCATTGTCAGATTACTTTTCAGAAAGGTTGCACATGGTCGACACATCGTTGAAGAATTCCGACGCGCTGAGCGCGGAAGACCACCCGGAGCCCCAAGTCCCCTCGGCAGTGGACAACACGGTTCCTCCGGACTACTTCCAAGGCCGCACACCCGTTCTGGTCATCATGGGGGTCGCCGGCTGCGGCAAGACCACCATGAACGAGCACCTGGGCAGCAAACTGGGCTGGGACATGGCCGAGGCCGACGACTTCCACCCCCAGGCCAACATCGACAAGATGGCCCGCGGCATCCCCCTGAACGACCAGGACCGTTGGCCCTGGCTGGACAGCATCCATGATTGGATCGAGGACCACATGCGGCGAGGAGTGCCCGGAACCGTCACCTGCTCCGCCCTGAAGCGGATCTATCGTGACCGGTTGCGAATGCCTGGGGTGGTCTTCATCCACCTGAGCGGGGACTACGACTCCATCATGGAACGGCTCTCCAAGCGGAAGGGGCATTTCATGAAGCCGCAGATGCTCCGCTCCCAGTTCGATGACTTGGAACCCCTGGGACCGGACGAGGTTCACCTGACCATCGACGTGGGTCTGCGCATGTCTCCCGAGATCGAGGCCGAAGAGGTCATCGACACCCTGGGTCTGCAGTGTGATGTCAAAGCGCACACCGCCCAGGTTCAGGCCGAGCGCGCCCGGCAGGCAGCCCGCCAGTAGCACCGGCAAAGCGGCCCGACCGCGGCCGACCACCAACCATCGCGGTCAACTTCACACTGTTGCAGTCAAGGGAGAGGAACTGACACTATGAAGATCGGCATGATTGGCCTGGGACGCATGGGCAAGAACATGGCGGACCGTCTGCGTACCGGTGGCCACCAAGTGGTCGGCTACGACATCGCGCCGGACTCGGGCAGGGATGTGGACAGCCTGCAAGCCCTGGTTCAGGCGCTGGAGGCCCCACGAGTGATTTGGGTCATGGTCCCGGCCGGCAAGCCCATTGAGTCCACTCTCGATCAGCTTGGCGAGCTGATGGAGCGCGGCGACCTGGTCGTGGATGGGGGCAACACCCGCTTCACCCAGGACCAGGAGCACGCCCAAGCCCTGGCCGCCAAGGGCATAGGCCTGGTGGATGTGGGCACCTCCAACGGCATCTGGGGCAAGGAGAAGGGCTACGCCTTGATGGTCGGAGGATCGGATCAAGACGTGGCCCGGATCCAGCCCATCCTGGACACCTTGAAACCTGAGGGCGACTACGGTCTGGTCCACGCGGGAGGAACCGGCGCTGGCCACTATGCCAAGATGGTCCACAACGGTATCGAATACGGGATGATGCAGGCTCTGGCCGAAGGGTACGCAGTCCTGGAGGCCTCCGACCTGATCAAGGAGCCAGGCGAAGTGGTGGAGTCCTGGCGAAAGGGCTCGGTCATCCAGTCCTGGCTGCTGGATTTGCTGGCCCAGGCGCTAAAAGAGGACCCGCACCTGAGCAAAATCGCCGGCAAGGCTGACGAGACTGGCGAAACCAAATGGATGATTGCGGACGCCCTGGAGTTGGGGGTGCCCACACCGGCCATCACCTCGGCACTCTACGCCCGCCAGTCCTCCAAGATCGAGGACCCCATGACCATGAAGGTGGTCTCCGCACTGCGCAGCGCCTTCGGTGGCCACCCCATCGTCAGGGAGTAACCAGGTCCTGGGCCGGGTACCAGTAGGATCCCACCTGCGGGCGGACCTGGACCATGGCGCCGTCATCAGCGAAATCCAAGGGGGCAAAGACGATTTCGCGATGACAGCCGTCGCCCTGGCCGTCCCTGGCGAACCTGTGATAGGCGACGATCCAGTCGTCCCGGCCCGGCACACAGGTAATGCAGTGATGCCCCGTGGCCAGAATCCCCTTGGCATGGTCAGCCTTGATCAGGACCTGGGGCGCGGTCCAAGGGCCGTCCAGCGATGGCGCGCTGGACCAGCGGATCTGATAGTTCGGATCCCTGGTGTCATTTTCCGACCAGGAGGCATAGTAGATGTCTCCCCGCCGACAGACAGTGATGGCTTCGCGGAAGTTGTCAGGCACAGCGGAGCGTACTGAGTCATTCTCCAGACGCAGGCCATCAGGGCTCAGCCGCGCCATGTAGGCACGGCCATTGCCCCACAGCAGATAGGGCACATCGCCGTCATCCACGAAGATCGAGGGATCGATGGGCAGGCAGTCGTAGTCCCCCCGGGCGATGAATGGCTCCCTGGCCGCTCGGAAGGGACCGGTCGGGCCGGGAGCGACAGCTTGGCCGATCTGCCCGTCGGCCACAAAATACAGGATGCAGCGTCCCCGGCGCACCAGCAGGCAGGGCGCCCAGGCACCCTGTCCCCCATG
>NZ_JBVPQK010000191.1:0-5164 GCF_058197115.1 Bifidobacterium sp. POST2/T3 (B1) | reverse complement strand
CCTGAGGAGCTGGTTGCCCAGTGGCAGGATCCCATGACCAGAAACTGGCACGATGTCAAGGCCGGGCAGATGTCCGCACGGGTTCGCGCCGTGGCCAAAGGCATGATGGCCCTGGGTGTGGGAAAAGGCAGCACCGTAGTCATCTATGCCTCTACTAGCTACGACTGGGGAGTCACGGACTTCGCTTGTGCCGCCATCGGGGCGGTCTCTGTGCCCATCTATGAGACCGACTCGCCTAGCCAGGCCCAGAAGATCGTTCAGGACGTGGACTGCGTCCTGGCGTTTGCAGGCGACTCGGAGCATGCGCAGATCCTTGAGCAGGTCCGGGGGTCATCGCCCAAGCTCAAGTATGTATTCAATTTCGAGGCGGGGGGTCTGAATGCAGTCAGCGAATTCGGCCAGGGGATTGACGACGAACGCCTGGATCAGGCCATCGCCCAGGTCAAGGCCGACGATCTTGCCACAATCGTCTACACTTCGGGCTCCACCGGTGAGCCCAAGGGCGCCATGCTTTCCAACCGGAACTTTGTCCACATCGTCTTCGTGGGCTGGGATGTGCTCTACCACATGCTGGCAGCCCCCTCCCGCCTGATGCTCTTCCTGCCCCTGGCCCACTGCTTCGCCCGTTACATCCAGTACGTGGCCATAGGCGCTCAAGGCGTGGTCGGATACGTCTCTAACGCCAAACACCTGCTGACTGACCTGCGCACCTTCCGGCCCACCTATCTGCTGGGTGTGCCACGCGTCTTCGAGAAGGTCTACAATGCTGCCTCACAGAAGGCCGGTGCAGGTCTGGCAGGCAAGGTCTTTGCCAAGGCCACCAGGCACTTCATCAAGTGGTCCAAGGATGAGCAGGAGGGGCGCGGCCACTCGCCATTGACTCGCCTGGCCCATGCCTTCTACACCAAGACCGTCGGCAACACGATCGAGTCCGCCCTGGGCTCCAATCTGAGCTATCTGGCCTGCGGCGGCGCACCCATGAACGCAGACCTGGCCCACTTCTTCAACGGAATCGACGGGATTACCTTCATTCAGGGATACGGAATGACCGAGACGGCGGCCCCCTGCATTGTCAACTTCGAGGATGCCAACGAAGTTGGGTCGGTCGGTCGACCTGGCTCGGGCATCACGGTCAGGCTGAGCAACGACGATGAGCTTTTGGTCAAGGGCCCCAGCGTCTTCATGGGCTACTACCACCAGCCCGAGCTGGATTCCACCGTACTTGATAAGGACGGTTGGCTGCATACCGGCGATCTGGCCCAAATCGACGACCAGGGCTTCGTCTTCATCACTGGCCGCAAGAAAGATGTCATCATCACAGCCGGCGGCAAGAACGTAAGCCCGGCGCCTTTGGAGGATGTGATCAGCACCTGTCCGATAGTCTCTCAGGCCGTGGTCGTGGGCGACGGCAGACCCTTCGTTGGCGCCCTGGTCACGCTGGATGCCGGAATGCTAAAATCTTGGCTGACCTCCCAGGGCCTAGATGCTGATATGAGCATGGAGCAGGCCAGCCATAACGATGCTATCCATGCCTTCATCCAGCAGTATGTAGACAAGGCCAACTGCAACGTCTCACGGGCCGAGTCGGTGCGCAAGTTCCTGGTGCTGGACAAGGACTTTAGCCAGGAGGACGGTACCCTGACCCCCAGCCTGAAGGTGGTGCGCCCCGAGGTGCTCCGTCAGTATGCCGAACTTGTGGACAAGGTCCTTTATGCGCCCAGGACGCCAGTCAAACCCGCTGTCAAGGAGAACGACATCGTCAGCAGGGCACGGACCACCATGAGCGATTCCCTGGCCAGCATGACCGGACGCAAGCGTGAAGGCCGCCAGGAGGAGGAAGCAGCCCAGGAGGACGAGAAGGACGGCCGCGACGGCCGGGATGACGAGGAGTAGGTAGTGGCGATTCGTACAATCAGAGTGGTTCCCGATCCGGTTTTGCGTACCCCCTGCGATCCTGTGACCAGCATCACCCCGGCTGTGCGCAGTCTGGTGCGTGACTTGGTGGATACTGTCGACGATCCGGGCAGGGCAGGACTATCGGCCAATCAGATTGGCGTGGGCCTGCGCGTCTTCTCATATAATATCGGCGGCAAGGTGGGCTACATCATCAATCCGGTCATCGACAAGACCTCCGGCGAGCAGTATGGCGAGGAGGGGTGCCTGTCGCTGCCCAACCTCTGGTATCCGACCAGGCGGGCCGACTACGCCCGAGCCCACGGCATCGATCTGGACGGCAAGACGGTGACTCTAGAAGGCCATGGCATCATGGGGCGGATGATCCAGCATGAGTGCGATCATCTGGACGGCCATGTCTATGTGGATCGGCTGGAGAGCGATGTCCGCCGCAAGGCTATGCAGCAGCTGAGATCGGCCAGGTAGGCAGAGGACGAACACGGTACCCGAGGTCATTGGCCTCGGGTATCATAATAATTCGGCGTGTCATTGCGCAGGTCCGCTGTCACGGGTGGGCAGGCGCGCCAAGAGTATCCTCAAACACACGCCGTAAATTCGCGCCATGTCCGCGACGTCCTGTGTCGGTCGGCTCTTCGGAGTTGCACGCAGGTGCACATGGCCAGGCAATAACCGACAATGAAAGGTACGGACATGGCACAGATCACCATGAGCGAAATGCTGAAGGCCGGCGTCCACTTCGGACACCAGACCCGTCGTTGGAACCCCAAGATGAAGCAGTACATCCTGATGGAGCGCAACGGCATCCACATCATCAATCTCTTCAAGTCGCTAGGTCTGATCGACCAGGCCTATGACTTCATCAAGCAGACCGTGGCCCACAACGGCACCGTGCTTTTCGTGGGGACCAAGAAGCAGGCCCAGGAGGCCATCAAGGCTCAGGCCACCCGGGTGAACATGCCCTATGTCTCCGAGCGCTGGCTGGGCGGCATGCTGACCAACTTCCAGACCGTGACCAAGCGTGTTGGCCGCTTGAAAGAGCTGGAGGAGATGGACTTCGACGACGTGCACGGCTCGGGGCTGACCAAGAAGGAGCTCCTGCTCCTGCGGCGCGAGAAGGACAAGCTGGAGCGTCAGCTAGGCGGCATCCGCAACATGAGCCGCACCCCTTCGGCACTGTTTGTAGTCGACATCAACAAGGAGGCCTTGGCTGTCTCCGAGGCCAACAAGCTGGGCATCCCGGTCGTGGCCTTGGTGGACACCAACACGGATCCTGAGCTTGTCACCTACCCTATTCCTGCCAACGACGATGCTATTCGAGGTGTTGAGCTGCTGACTCGGCTGATGGCCGATGCGGTGGCTGATGGCCTGCTGGAGCGCTCTGGCAAGGCAGCCAAGACCGAGGAGGCCTCCGACCAGCCCATGGCCGAGTGGGAGAAGAACCTGCTGGAGAACAAGGACGGACAGCCACAAGAGCAGGCCCAGGAGACCGCTCAGGCTCCCCAGGCGGAGCAGCCCGCGCAACCGCAGCAGGAGACCCCCGCTGCTAATCAGGCCGCCTGAAATCTGGCGTCTAGATAGGAGAGTTTCATGGCAAAAATCACCGCTGCACTGATCAAGGAGCTGCGTGACCAGACCGGCGCCGGCATGATGGACGTCAAGAAGGCCCTGACCGAGGCCGAGGGCGACATGGCCCGCGCCAAGGAGATCATCCGCGCCACCGGCATCCAGGCCGCAGGCGCCCGTGAGGGCCGCAAGGCTCAGGAGGGCCTGATCGCCTCCACCGTCGTCGAGGGTGGACAGGGCCAGATCGGCTATGCCGTCGAGCTCAACTCTGAGACTGACTTCGTGGCCAAGACCCCTCAGTTCGTCGAGTTCGGCCAGGAGGTCATCGACGACGTGGCCAAGGCTGATGCCTCCAACGCCGAGCAGGTCGATGCCGCTCCATCCAGGTCCGGCACCGTCAAGGAGACCGTGGAGGAGGCTGGTGCGCTCTTCCACGAGCACGTCAAGGTCGGCCAGGTGGCCCGGGTCGAAGGTCCCCGTGTGGAGATCTACGCCCACCGCAAGTCCGTGGAGATGCCCCCATCCATCGTGGCCATGATTGCCACTGATGAGGCTGGTGCCCAGGTCGCCCATGAGGTGGCCCTGCAGATCTCCGCCATGAGCCCCAAGTGGCTCAGCCGCGAGGATGTGCCGGCTGACGTGGTGGAGTCCGAGCGTCGCGTGGCCACCGAGAAGTCACAGGCCGAAGGCAAGCCCGAGAAGATCATTCCCAAGATCGTCGAGGGGCGTCTGAACGCCTTCTTCAAGGAGACCGTCCTGCTGGAGCAGCAGTACGTCAAGGACACCTCCAAGACCATTGGCGACCTCTTCAAGCAGGCTGGCGGCAAGGCTCTGGCCTTCGCCCGTCTCGAGGTCGGCAAGGGCGACGAGGAGTAGTTAGCAGACCAGCAATGCCCTGGGTTGTTCTACCTGATCTTGCCTGAGGAATAGGTAGATGATCGGTATTGATAGTAGGGGAGTGGCTTTCGTGGCCGCTCCCCTTTTTCCTAGGTCAATTCCCTGAGCCTGCTCAGGGAGGGGTTGTCGCCCAGCCCAGATACCCTAATTAGCGGCGTATTCCGCCCATCATCATGTCTGGAGAAAGGGCTTTTATGACCGGATCCGATTCAACGCAAACCCCAGCATCGCCTCGTCGTGTGCTGCTCAAGCTCTCCGGAGAGGCCTTCGGGGGAGGCGAGGTCGGTATTGACGTGCAGGTGGTCAAGCGGGTGGCCAAGGAGATCGTCCAGGCGGTGCAGGGCGGCGTTCAGGTGGCCATTGTGGTGGGCGGCGGCAACTTCTTCCGCGGAGCTGAGCTCAGTCAGGCCGGAATCGAACGTTCGCGCGGTGACTACATGGGCATGCTGGGCACAGTCATGAACTGCCTGGCCTTGCAGGACTTCCTGGAGCAGGATGGTCAGGCCACCAGGGTGCAGACAGCCATCACCATGGGCCAGGTGGCCGAGCCCTACATCCCGCTCAAAGCCATACGTCACCTGGAGAAGGGACGCGTGGTCATCTTCGGCGCTGGATCGGGCATGCCTTACTTCTCAACCGACACGGTCTCCATCCAGCGGGCCTTGGAGATACATTGCGTCGAGGTCCTTATGGGCAAGAACGGTGTGGACGGCGTGTATACGGCTGATCCGCACAAGCAGGCTTCTGCGCGCATGTTCACCAATCTGAGCTACCAGCGGGCCCTGGTGGA
>NZ_JBVPQK010000190.1:0-5175 GCF_058197115.1 Bifidobacterium sp. POST2/T3 (B1) | reverse complement strand
CGGGGTATAGCGCAGCTTGGTAGCGCGCTTCGTTCGGGACGAAGAGGCCGGGGGTTCAAATCCCCCTACCCCGACAAATTATCCTGGTCCGAGTGGGCCGGGATTGCAACGTTTAGAGCACATCACGCAGCCGGCGAAACCGATTTTGAGCGCACTTTGCAGTAGCAACTCGTTCATCGACCCCCCCCCCCACCGAATCCAGGTCATCGTCGAACAGATCCGCATACGCATCCAAGGTCATCGCGGCCGACGTGTGCCCCAGCCGCCGCTGGATGGCCTTCACGTTCGCCCCGCTCTTGACCATCAGGCTGGCCACCGTGTGTCGTAGGTCATGGATGGTCATCCGTTTTCAACCCGGCCGCATCGCACGCACGGGCAAACCACTTGCCACCGTCCTTCGGCGACACCGACTTCATGTATCCATGGAAGCTCCCTCTGAATCTCAATCTCGTGGGGTCTACCTTTCCATCGCCGCATTGGGGTCATGTAGAGCGGCTATATCGAAATCTTCCGGATGATCCGCAACCCGATCCAGCTTCGCTGCTCTGCTCTTTTGTTCTTCGTTTTGCCGGCTTAGCTGCAATACTTGCTCTAGCCTTGAGGCTGGATTGAGATTGAAGAATTGGCACAGCGCTATAAACTCACGCAAAGAAGGCGACCCATGCCTGCAATTGAAAAGGTCGCTGACTCTTGGCGCACTTACGTCAATGGCACGGGCGAGCGCGCGGTCTGATATTTGAAACGGTGACTCATCTCGCTTTTCGGAAATAAGTCCCATAACCGTAATATCAGCCAACATCCAAACGCTCGCGTACTTTGCCGTGGCAATCAAATTAGACATGTAACAGCTTTTTATAAATCGCAACGCGAGTTTGACATAGTAAAAGAATGCTCTTACAGACTTGCTGCTCGGGCCATAGACGTGCTTCGCAAAACGGCACTGACATACAAGCAATCCAAAACCGAACTGACATCAGCGCTGCACATAGCCAGGCCCACATTGAACGCCCGGTTTGAAGCCGGCGACATGATGCTCAGCAAGCTCATACAGCAGTCAAAAGAAGTCGGTGTCGATCCATGCGAAGCACTCAATGACTGCGACGGGGAGTCTCCGGCATCATCGTTGCTCGCAGGGAAGGAGAAGCGATGAAAAGGCTGGTCTTGCCCAAATCTTTTTTGACGTGCGCGCGGATCTTGACGACGTGATAAGGGCAGATCGTCATTGCTGGGCGGCCAGAGCCTCTGAAACAGGAGCAGCCCGTGCCCTTTCTGCGTCATACTGGTCGGCAGGGGCTTCCACCCTCGGCGGCTCCTTCCACAACGGGCGCCGCACGCTGTCCAAGCCGTGGCCCGACGAGGTCATCCAGCCGTACCGGCAGGTCTGGGAGCATATCCTGGGCAACCACGGGTCGCGGGGACCTCCGTCCCCAGCAAGACCGCGTTCCCCTCCTCGTGGAGCGAGAAGCGCGTCAGGCATGAGGTCCTGGAGACCGTGGCGGCACCCGACCTTGTCAGGAGCATGAAGGACGGGAACCGGGAGGACAGGTATAGGATGGTCGGTGAGGAGATCATCCGCGTGTGGCTGCAGAAGAAACGGAACACCCGCGGACGATACATGATCAACACTGCGTTCCCGACGGTGGGCGAGGAAAAGGAGATGGCATGACGACTGATCAGGAAGCAGCACAGGCCTTCCGCCGGCTGAGACCCTACCTAGCGCCGGTCATGGACGAGTGGGAGCTCATCGCGCTTGACGGCGGTTTCGAGGCCGGGGAGCCGTATTTCGCCTTGTCCTACGCCGTGGCGTCCATCCTCTCGTACCAGGTGGACGTCCCCCGCGACGTGCTCGTGCAGGCGTTCTCCTGCCTCAACGAGGACGACCGTCAGGAGTACGCGGACATCCTGAAGGGCGCGACGGCCTAGCCCGGGCACACTTGTAATTGCTTTCCAGGCCATCCCTTACCGGGGTGGCCTTTTCCATGCCCTGACGGGCCATCGAGTTTTCCGCGGACCCTGCACGCCGCGTCGCTAATCGTGCGTCCGATTACCAAGGAGCAACTATGCCCATGCATTTCATCCACCGTTTCGACAGGCTCCACATGCGTCTGGCCGACTCCCCGCAGGGGAAGCCGGTTCCGGCGGAGGCCAGCCCGGTCCGGGAAGCCGGCATCGACCCGGATAACACGCGGATCCTCGCACAATTTGAGACTCAAGGCACAGCGACAGCCACCTCCAGCATCTACGCGGTACGATACGGCTCCTCGGAAGGCGACCAGGCGGTCACCGGCTTGACCAACGAGGGCGTCAACGTGCAGGATCTGGGCCGGCTGCAGGACAAGCCCGCCTACCGCATCCGCATCGAGTTCTTCGTCGGGCTGGCCGTTTTCGGCGGCAAGGCCGCCGCACGCCTGAATGGGGTCATCAATGGTAGCAGGAAGACCGCCGGCGCAGCTGCCAAGAAGCGAGCTGAAGCGGAGCCGACCCTGGCCGTCACACCAAACGAGCCCGTGCAGGAGGTCACCTCCCAGGAGCCCGACAAAGAGAAGGAGCCGCCCGCGGCCCCCGAATATTCCGCGGCGGTTGCGCCCGCCGGCCGTTACGAAGCTTTTGAAGACGGATGTATGTAAGAATATTAACCTCGCTATTCTCTTTCTCTTCTTAAAAAAGCAAAAGCGATTCTCGTTTTTCTCGCGTTTTATAAGTTCAAGGTTCACAGCCCCGACGATTCTGGAATTGCCTACTGCATTAATATTGAGGTTCCTCGGCACATAACAACCAATCACCAACATTCAGGTGTGGCATATAAACAGATATTCTGTTCAAAGGAGCATAATGCGGATCTTAGCCTTTGACCTCAAAGGACTTCGTTTATACGACAAGGGCGCACTACGCATGATCCTGTTCGCCGAGGATAGGATTACCGATGGCAGCTTCACCCATCGCCTTCAGGGCACCACCTCACCGCTTGGCATCGTTACAGCCATTGGCATCTCCGGCATCAATGCCTCCGGCAAAACCACTGATCTACGCCTACTTTCTCTAATCATCAACATTGCCAGGGGCGCCTCATTAGGTACTCAACGCTCCACCATCGATTCGCTGATGGACATTCTTGAGCCTACGATTACAGCACGCATTATCTTCGAAGAAGACGGCGATGCTTGGCTACTCAATGCCACACTTCGGCGCGCAGGTCAGAACGAGGCCACCGCCGACTCTCCCTTGGTTTTTGAAAAGGAACGGCTGTGCCAGTATGCGGGCAGAAGACTGAGCAAGATTCGTTTGAGAAGAACCATTGATGGCGATGAAGAATCCTGGGTGACTGTAGCGACTCGGGGAATGAACAAGTCCGGCGACGAAAAGGAGCTGGCTGAGGACGTCAAGAGATTCTTACCCCCCGATCGCTCTCTGATGAGCGGGATTTTGCGGGCCAAGGAGACCATGGTCACCATCTGTCTGCAAAATCCGCTGCAAATGTCCATTCCCGTCACTCCTCCATCCCAAGTGGTGCGCCTATTCGATCCGACCATCGAACACTTAGAGGTAAGCGATCACCAATTCCATATCAAGTTCCGCAACGAAAAGCTTGAACGTAATTGTGATCCCTCACAAGCTATGGCCATGATATCGGCGGGAACATTTCGCGGAACATCCCTGGCGCAGCATGCTATCGAAACACTTGCACAAGGAGGTTACCTGCTATTCGACGAAATCGAAAACAGCATAAACAAGCAGTTGGTATTCGCCATCATCGATTTGTTCTCCTCTCCCGCCACTAACCCGCATGGGGCAGTACTCGTTTTTTCTACGCACTACCCTGAATTGCTGGATCATTTCACCAGAAAGGACAACATCTGGTTCGCTGTCAGACATGAGAACGCGGGATTCCAACTGGTCAGATACAACAAACTTGTCACACGCGGTGAACTGAAGAAGAGCGTTCAGTTTATGTCAGGTGCCTTGCAAGGAACGGCACCCTCAGCCGCTTCCATTAGCGCCCTGCGGAGCTACGTCAAGGATACGGTTCATGGATAGTCAAGCAATATATAACCAATCTACCTTGGTTATCTGCGAGGGATCTGCCGAAAGCGTCATCTTTGAACTCCTGCTGGCAGAAGGAAA
This sequence comes from Bifidobacterium sp. POST2/T3 (B1), assembly GCF_058197115.1. NCBI lineage: Bacteria > Bacillati > Actinomycetota > Actinomycetes > Bifidobacteriales > Bifidobacteriaceae > Bifidobacterium > Bifidobacterium sp. POST2/T3 (B1). The sequence goes on along the minus strand of NZ_JBVPQK010000190.1, from coordinate 1,053 downwards.
ACTGATCATTCCTAAAGATTCGCTTATTGAGGATCCGCAGACTGGTCGGCTTTATACCCGCTGCCGGAAGGATAGGGATATCGAGGAACGGTTCCTTTCCGTTACTTATGGTTCTTCGTGCGTGAATATCGTCCGTATTATTGACTCGCCAAATGAGCGCTTTCACTTGTCGCCTCTGTACCAGTCTAAAGCCCGTGTATTTACACTGACTACCCGTCCGGAGATCGAGATCCTGGCCATCATCAAAGAGGGGGCTTATAGGGACTGGACGCATGTTAATAACATGAAACCCAGCGAATTCTGCAAGGAGAAACTGGGGTTGCACAAAATCAAGCAGTATGCTTTCCTACGCCAATATTGGAACGATGCGGATGAGCAGTACCGAAGAAACCATCACTTCCAAAACCATGAGCGATGTTTGGCCGAGATACTCGTTGATTATTCAGGCAGCTGCACCGAGCAGGTGTGACCTAGGCGACATAGCCGACTAAAGTCCGTCAAAGACCATCAGCCTAGACTGATAGATAGAAGCGACCAGGGCGCTAGGGCTCCATGAGGAACCCGCACCTTCAGATACCCTGACAGCAAGGGAGCCACATGAGCCAGGACCAGATACCGATCACAGGCAGCAAGCAGAAAGAGCCTCAACAGTCCTATATGCAACCGGACGGCGGCTTCGATACCCAAGCCTTCCTGGACGGCCTGGATGCCATCTTCAGCGCCGGCAAGGCTCGCGACGAAGCTGAACCCTACCTGCAACAGGCGCTGGTGGATGCGGAGAATGCAGGCGACGATGCCGGACTGCTGACCGTGCTTAACGAAACCATGGGCTTCTACCGGTCACAAGGTCGCCATCAAGAGAACATGTGGATGATCCAGCGGGCCATCGAGCTTGCCTCCCGAATGCGCATCGAGGGGTCCGATGCCTGGACGACCACCCTGATCAATGCGGCCACAGGTCTACGGGCAGCCAAGCAGTACGACCAGGCCGAAGACCTCTACCGGCAGGCGCTTGCCTCTGCAGCCAAAACGCTTGGACCCAAGGACCGCCGG
>NZ_JBVPQK010000189.1:0-5184 GCF_058197115.1 Bifidobacterium sp. POST2/T3 (B1) | reverse complement strand
CGGCGACATCGTGGAGTTCAAGACCGGCATCCCCTCCGGTGCCAAGAAGTGAGCACCAGGCCCGGGTTCGCCATTCGCCGCGGTCATGGGCTGCCGCTGATTTTTATGCACGGGTCGGGTGTGGATCACCACATCTTCGATGACTTGGACCCCGTTTTCGAACGGGTGGGCGGCTTTGAGCGGATCTACCTGGACCAGCCCGGCTTTGGCCGCACGCCACCCGATCCGTCCATCCTCGACCTGGACGGTTTGGCACGGTGGCTGGATGACCAGGTGGACATTTTCAGCGAAGGCGGCCCCTTCGCTCTAGTGGGCAACTCCCTGGGTGGGCTACTCAGCCGCCATGCCGCCGCCGTGCGGTTGGACCGCTGCCGGGGGATGGCCCTGCTCTCCTCGGTGGTCGACCCGGTGACCGCCCACAGGCACCTGCCCCCGCGTCAGGTGCTGGTCCATGACGACCAGGGCCTGGCCGACGCGGACGAGTTCACCAGGCATGCCTACCGGCAGATGGCTGTGGTGGAGTCCCGGGGGCACTTGGAAGCCTACCAACGCACCATCATGCCCGGCATTCGTTCGGCCGATGCCGATACGGTGGCTCGAATGGAGAAGTACTACCAGCTGGATCTGGACTTCGACCAGGTTTGGTCCGGGTTCATAGCCCCGGTGCTCTTCGTCTGCGGCCGCCAGGACGACCGTGTGGGCTACCTGGACCAGTTTGACCTGGCCTGCCGCTTCCCCCGGGCCTCCTACTCGGTGCTGGACCGGGCCGGCCACAATGTGCAGATTGAGCAGACCGCCTTGGTTTGCGACCTGCTGGAGGATTGGGCCAGGCAGGTGCTGAAAGGCTGAGGCCGTCCTGGTTTCTTCTGTCGCTAAAATGAACTGTGCATACAGGTTCGTTCAATGGCGACGAAGGGAAGGACATGGCTGACTGGGGATTGGATTGCAAACGCCTTAAGCGGCGTGTGCTTGCCTTGCTCCGTTGGCTGCTGGACCCTGTTCGTCGCACGCCTGTGGTAGTTGCAACTGCCTTGCTGACGCTGTTGCTGGCAGTCATGATCGCCAACCTGTTCCAGCCGGTGAATGCGGCTCATGCCGAACGATCCGCGGGTGCGAGCGCTTCTGGCGCATCCACTGTTTCTACGAGACGATTCCCCAAGGTGCATCATCACAGCAAACCTAATTCCCCTTCATCAACCGCAAGGGTTCAGAAGACAGACCCTGCTGGTACCTCCATCCAACCTGTCGATTGGCTCAAGCCTTCGCAGCAGATCGATTACCCGGATCCTGCAGCCCATCCTGGCCTCTCCCTGGAGGTCAGCCTTCAGGACCAGCGGGTTTATGTGCGCGACGGGTCCGAACTGCTCTACACCATGTATGCCTCGTCGGGCATGGGTGACTCCACGCCCAGGGGAAGCTTCCGCATCCAAGCCGAACGTGGCGACCACTTCTACAATCCCAGTGAGGGGATGGGCGCCCGTTACTACACCAGTTTTTTGAACCACGGGGTCTTCCTTTTCCACTCGGTTCCCACTGATTCCAGCGGCAGCTACATCAAGGAGGAAGCCGACCTGTTGGGCGTCCGACCCAGCTCCCACGGTTGCATCCGACTGACGGTGTCCGACGCTCGATGGATCATGCAGTTCGTGCCCACTGGCACGCCCGTTTTGGTCAAGTGAACTTCAGCACGTCCAAAATGTGACCATTCACCTGCGCACACGCCTTGGGTTTCCTAACTTTGCCCCTACCACAGAGAGAATTATCGAGAGGAAGTGGTCAGGAATCATGCAAAAGGTGCAGCGGTTCAGTGACTGGTTGACTAAGTGGTTCATCCTGGTGGTCCTAGCGTGGGCCGCCATTAACTTCTTTGTCCCGCAGATTAGCATTTGGGCCCGCAGCTACACCAACTACTTCCTGAGCATTATTCTCTTCGGCATGGGGCTGACCCTGAGCTTGGACGATTTCAAGCGTATCATCAAAATGCCGCTCATGGTCATCGTGGGCACCATAGCTCATTACCTGATCATGCCCCTGCTGGCGGTGCTGCTCTGCCGCATCTTCCGCCTGGACGGCATGATCGCCGTGGGAGTCATCCTGGTGGGCTGCTGCCCCTCGGGAACCTCCTCCAACGTCATGTCCTACCTGTCGCGTGGCGACGTTGCCCTGGACGTATCCATAGGCCTGCTTTCCACCCTGTGTGCGCCCTTCATGATTCCCATGCTGATGAACCTGCTGGCCAGCCAGTATGTGGCCATCCCCACCAAGCAGCTCTTCCTGACCGCACTTGAAGTGGTGCTGATCCCCATTGCGTTGGGTCTGCTCGTCCACGCCCTCTTCAAGGAGAAGGTGCAGAAGGTGACCGTGGCCCTGCCGGCGGTCTCGCAGATCGCCATCCTGGTCATCATCGGCGTGGTCGTCTCCGTCAACCATGCCAAGCTTTTCACCGCCGCCACCGCCCTGGTACTGCCGGTGGTCATGCTTCACAACCTGTGCGGGTACGGGCTGGGCTTTCTCTTCAGCAGGCTCATGTACCGCCTTTACCCCAAGGGGTTCCGCTACGCCCAGCAGAAGGCCATTACCTTCGAGGTGGGTATGCAGGATTCCGGACTTGGCGCGACCCTGGCCCTGCAGGCCTTCGCTGCCGACCCGATTGTGGCCATCCCCTCCACCTTCTTCAGCGTCTGGCACAACATCTCCGGCTCGGTGCTGTCTGCCTGGTGGCGTCGGCATGATGACCGGCTGGGGATTGCTGCCGACTCCGCCCAGGGTCGTCCTGAGCCGGCTCGCGCCTGATTCTTGAACGCCTTGATTGCTGGCTGGATCTGCTACATGCCCGGTCCGGCCAGTATGAAACCTAGGGTCATCAGCGTGGGCGGCAGAAGAATTGATGCCCCCAGGTAGCCCAGGGCTGCCAGGTGCCGTCTCTGCCGGGCCAGGGCCAACACCTCGTTGACCGCCGTCGAGAAGGTGGAGAAGCCGCCCAGCAGTCCTGTGGCCAGCAGCAGCCGTCCCCAGTTAGGCAGTCCGTGGAAGGCGGCCAGGGCGGCCACCAGTCCTGCAGCCAATCCGGCCAGCAGGTTGATAATCATGGTCGACAGGGGCAGGTCCACCTGCCAGCGGGCCTTGACCAGAGTATCCAGCAGGTAGCGCAGCCCGGCCCCCAGGCCGCCGCACAGGCAGATCAGCACGGTAAATGCAATGGTCATTGCGCACCTGCTCGGATGCGTGCGGCCAGACGCGCTCCCAGTGCTGCCATGGCCCAGGAGACCATCAGGCCTCCGGCGAAGGAGATCAGCAGGTAGGCAAGGGTTGCCTGGACTTGACCGCCCGACAGGTCTTGGACCAGCTCCAGCGAGAGGGTGGACATGGTTGACAGTCCTCCGCACAGGCCCATGCCCAGGCCCTTGTTGGTCAGCTGCCTTCGGCGCGCATGTGCGTTTTTGGGCAGTCCGGCCAGGAAGGCGGTCAGCAGGGCGTAACCTGCGCAGGCGATCAGGTTGGCCAGGAGCGTTCCTGGATGCAGGGGGCTGCTCTGGCCCGGCAGCAGGCTCAGGGCGTACCGGCAGCTGGTGCCTAGTGCTCCGCCCAGTATCACCACCAGGGCTGTGGCCATATCAGGTCCGGTAGGGGGTTTGGTCATTGGAGGCTCGGTTCCCGACGGATCAGCGTCTGCAGGATCGGGCTTAATGGCATGCACCTGCACCCAACCCGCAGACGGGGTCGTCGAATCATGGTGCAGGAACTATCAGCAGTTTGCGGTTCGGGGCCCAAGCCCCGGGCGGGTTCCATCGCCCGAGGCTCATTCTAGGAGTCCAAGGGGACCACAACTGCCTTAGCTGCCGCGACTGCTCACTCGGTGTGGTTCTCCGGGTCCAGGGTCAGCCGGTCGTCGTCGGCATCGTAGTCGAAGAGTTCGCCGTAGCGACCCCAGGTGATGGCGGTGTCGAACTGCTGGACGGCCTCCTTATCCGAGTGGTGGGCACGCAGCAGGTCCAGGATCAGGGAGCCATGCAGGCTCTTGTCGTCGCTGTTCTTCAGAGCCCGGTCGATGATGCGGATCAGCGGAACATGATCCATCAGCATCCGTGAGAACATCTCCTTGCTCTCCAGAATGTCCGCGTCGTGCCAGGCACGGCCCTGGTCGGTCAGCCTGACGTGCCCGTTGTCTGCCTGGAAGATGCCCAGCATGAGTCCGGCGTCGATCAGGGGGAAGAGGTCGTCCACCTCGAAGGAGAGTTTGGCGGCCAGGTCGGCCAGGTCCATGCCGTTGGGCTGGTTGACCATGACATCGGCCAGACCGGCCAGGCCGCCGGGGGTGGCGTCGGGCAGGTTGCGTTCGGCGGTGTCCTCGTCCCGCACCGAGTCCCGCACGGCCTGACGGTTGCGCACCTTGGTCTGCAGACGGCGGCGGATGTCCTCGCTGTCGCGCTGGCCGGTCAGGATCGAGTAGAGGTAGTCCACGCAGGACTGGAAGAGGTCGGACTGCTTGTCCCGAGGCCTGTCCAGATTGATGGGCACGTTGGCGATGACCCGGCCGGGATGCGAGTCCAGGACCAGGACCCGGTCGGCCATCTCCACGGCTTCCTCGATGTTGTGGGTGACGATCAGGACCGACTTGACGCTGCCAGCCTCCTCGGACCAGACCTTGAGGACCTCCTGGCGGAGATTCTCGGCTGTCAGCACGTCCAGGGCCGAGAAGGGCTCGTCCATGAAGAGGGCATCCGGCTTGAGGACCAGGGCCCGGGCGATGCCCACGCGCTGGCGCATGCCGCCGGAGAGCTCCTTGGGATAGGCGCTCTCGAAGCCGTCCAGGCCGATGGCGTCGATGGCAGCCAGGGAGAGTTTCTCCCGCTCCCTCTTGGGTACGCCCCGGGCCTGCAGGCCCAGCTCGACGTTGTCCTTGACGGTCAGCCAGGGCATCAGGGCGAAGCTCTGGAAGACCAGGGCCACGCCGGGGTTGGGTCCGTCCAGCTGCTTGCCCCGGTATTCGACGCTGCCCTTGCTGGCCGGGACCAGGCCGGCCAGGATGCGTAGCAGGGTGGACTTGCCGGCGCCGGAACGGCCCAGGATGGCCACCACCTCGCCCTCGTGCAGGGTGAAGTCGATGTTGTCCAGGACGGTCAGCTCCGCGCCCTTGTCAGACTGGTAGGTCTTGGTCACGTGCTCGGCCGTGATGATCCCGTT
>NZ_JBVPQK010000188.1:0-5189 GCF_058197115.1 Bifidobacterium sp. POST2/T3 (B1) | reverse complement strand
TCACCTTCTTCGATGCGGTCACGAACCTTCCTCCTTTTGATAACCATTCAATTTTCCCGTCCTAGTTGGACATGTCAAAACGGCTGATAGTTATACACGGTCACTGTTCATAACTGTGGATAAGTGTGGATAGACCCAACGACGCCACAGCGGCTGACCCTTCTCCTAGATTATTAGATTTGCCTTGTGATTATTGACAAGTCTGACGCTTCACATCCCATGCCATGGTCTACAAACGACGATGTGGATAATTCAAGCGTCAAGTCAAAATTGTGCATAACTTATTAGCAGCAAATTGATAAATGAACTACGTCACCAAATTGAGCAGCACTATTCATGGCTATAGTCAATGATTTCATCCACCTGTTGGATAGCTATTATAAATGCTGCCGTAATTCTCTAATTAAACCTTTGAACTACAAACCTCATACAACTGTACGGCAATATGCTGTTTCACGTGAAACATCTATATTGTCTGGAAAGTATCGTTACCCCGTTAATTGTCGACGGACGTAATTAGGCGATTTAGTTTTGTATATTTTATTTTCGTAATCTGTTTGCCTACCAACGATATTACTGACGGATCACTGGAACAGAACTTGATATTCAATTTTAAGGATTAGTTTTTGAAGTTGTTAAACAAAATGCTTCAATGTATCCGTCAGCACTATATTTACTTCGTGTGATTATGGTTGAAGAAAGCAACTAAGAAGCAAAACCATTGACAACCTTTCCCTGAAGAAGATATATAAGGCATTACAACATCCTTTTGCCTTTACTTCAATAACCCTAATCCTGATTGCTTCATTCTGAGTTGATAGTTTCACGTGAAACATTACGATCTATCTCTACATATATAAAGCATCCATTGGAAGCGCAGACTGAATATTGTTGTATTTAAAGATGCCTTGAATTTAGTAGTTGCGGACGGACGCATGTTCCCGTATAACATACTCAAACAGTCTGCTGCGTCTTTTGGACCAGTTGCGCCTGCTATCAAAGATGCTCAGTTTCGGTGTTACTGGGTAAAAAAACGTACATTTCACAATGTTTCACGTGAAACATCCTTTCGTGGATACATCTAAAATTGGTGACTAGCTCTCCTAAAGCTCGATCCCTTTACCTCTTTACCCCACACAGCAGAGGTATTGCCGCTCTCAGGACTATTTTAAAGACTTAGTCTTAGCTGATTAATCGATAACTCATGCAACCTTCATGCATACGCAAGAATCTGTGATACCTCTACTAATATTAATAAGAAACCGCAAAGGTCGTCACGTGGGATAGACACAATAGACCCCTTTGGAGAAGGGGAATACATAAATGAGTACAGCAAGAAATGCATAGCTACGACGATCTAGTACATGAAGCATATAAGCGCATGAATCCCACTGCTTCCAAAATACAACATCTCCTGAGACGGTTAATCCAACAATAGAAAGATGGCGGTATACCTAATTCTGAGATAAAACATCCTACGAACAGTCTAATACTGCTTGGACAACAAAATCAGGATGCAATGATATCGCCGGCCCAACAAAACTAAAGAGGCAAAGTGACGTGCATAATATTCAAAACACAGGATATCTCTATTTCAAATAATATAATGAGATACACTCTATTCTATCTGTTATCTATTGCACTGTTTTAAATCTTAAGTATCAAAAACTAGAAAGTTTCGAGCTGGAAGCACACCTAGGCAAACAATATAAATCACCAACGTGCTTGCTTCCCCCTTAGCCCAACATTCCATTCATGTCGACTGATCATCAGCTAAGCTGTCGTCTGGAAAAGACCTACTGAATCTGGTAGAGCTTAATCAGTCATCTTTACTCATGCTTTCAAGAAGGCACTATGTTAAATACTGATGATTTATTATCTTATTTAGCCTATTCATATCTTCTGATTGAGTCGCATCTCAGGCACCAAAGTCATTTAATAAAGCTATCAGCGTCGTACTTTAGTGCTTGTCCACGAGAACCACGTGAGTATCCTCAAGGCCGGGTGCGACTGGAGCTAGGCAAACCCGTGGATTCTCTCCATGACATTTTTTTATCTCTTTGGCTGCCTTATCGAGCTCAACTTGTGCCGAACGACCCTTAAGCGCAATAAGCTGACCTCTCGATCGTAAAAGAGGTAGGGTCCATCCGGCGAGCTTAGTCATGGGGGCTACAGCTCGGCATGTCACGACATCAAAAGTCTGTGGAATTGAAAGATTGGAGTGGGGGTCTGCTAGACCTACTTCACCCGTCACCATTGAAGAGTCATGGCCATTTACACCTTGTTGGCTGTCAGCATTCCTGGCTGCGGTTGAGGTTAAAGAACCGCCACGGCTGTTATCGGAAACAGGCTGTTCCTCGATTCGACGACGACCGTGACGGCGACTCCGTGGACCCTTTTTGTTGTGCCTCATCGAAGCCTTGGAGGATTGTTGAATCAGATCCTCTGCACGCTTGCGAAGCACAACCGTATTAGTCAGGTGCAACTCATCAATGACTTCCTGCAGCCAAATTACACGCCGCTCCATTGGTTCGACAAGAACAACATTGCACTGCGGAAGGCAGGCAGCCAGCACAATACCTGGGAAGCCCCCACCAGAACCTATATCCGCCACAGTTGCCGTGTGACTGTCAGTGTTCAATCGCTCTTGCACGAAAGGCACAATAGCCGCTGAATTAAGTATGTGCCGCTCCCAAATAATGTCTTCATCGCGAGGACCGATGATGCCCTTCTCCACACCCTCGCGTAAGAGCTTGTCATGAAAACGCTGCATGGGTACCAGAGCATCACCGAGCACTTGCCTCAAGAGCGGACTATCATTCAGCTCATCATCCACAACGGCCATTTCAACTCCTCACATTCACTTTCCACGTCTAGTCAGTCAAAACCGCAGACAACGACGGCATCATGCAGTCTCGTATCAAGCGGGATTTCACTATGCCAGAATCGAAAATAGCTGCATTCCTAAGACCTTTACCACCATATAGTTTTCAACCGCAAAAGAGCGTCGAGAGTCATACACCTGCATCCTAGCCGAACAGCATAGGGGGTAGTCTCTGATAGAGAATCATCAACCAAGAGCAATCCGAATTAAGCAGCATGGGAAACTAAGCACTATCAGCAGCCAGACACCACTACACACCGGCCAAAAGCACAGCACTGGAAGATAGCACAACAGACTTCGACAGTATGACCGCGCCGAACAGTGGACCAATCCAAAAAGCCAACGTCATAAATACTTCATCGATGCATAGCCCTGTGTGGCTTTCCAGTCACTACCTATCAGTATCCCCAGGATCTTCATCAGCCTCATAGTCAGCCGAATCGTCGACCTGATCAGTTTCATCCACATCCAGCGGGGCATCATACCCGACTGGCTCGTCCTCGACATCGTCAGGCAGGTCCTCACCTTCGCTCTTGGCTTTCAGGTAGATGGTGACGTAACGGTGTGGTTCCTCACCATGGGAGCGTGACTTCAGTCCCTCCTCGCGAACCATGTCATGAACGATTTTGCGCTCAAAGGAGTTCATTGGCTTCATATTGACTGGATCGCCGGTCTCACGAACCTCGTCAATCGCATCCAGGGCCTGCTCGCGAAGATGTTCGCGCTTGCGCCGCAGGAAGCCGTCTACATCCACGATCAGATGGGAGCGCTCCCCTATCTTCTGCTGCACGGCCAAGCGTGTCAGCTGTTGCAGAGCATCGACCACCTCGCCGTCCTTGCCGATCAGATGCTTGATGTCCGTATCGTCGTCAGCCACAATCTGCACGGTTGGACGGTGGTTGCGCACACCCATCTCGATATCGCCCTCGTAATCGACGATGTCCAGCAACCCCTCAAGATAGTCGGCGGCGACATCCGCCTCCTCATTGAGTTGTTCGATGGTCTTTCCCTGGTCCAGAGACTGAGACATCTATGCTCTCCTTACACGCGTTTACATCCGATTCATAACCTAAGGTCCACTACTGGATTCCTGGTCACCGATCGAGTGTCCAGTATTGAGGATACACGGACGTAATGATTGCAGACTACTCCAGTATTCGCTCGACCGAAAGCCGGGTCACCACGCCGGCCACCACCGCCAATAGCCGCATCAACGGCCGCGACGTTTGCGATGGGGCTGAGAACGCTGGTGGGAGACGTTCTTGTTGTTTCGGGCCTCCTCTTCCAACCGCTTGGCCTCCATCAACTGTTCCTCCTCCAACGAGGGCAGCCCCTGGCGCTTGCGGCGGGCATTTTCATGGCGGTGATCTCGCTCCTCTTTGCTCTCTGCGGCCGGCGAACCAGGAGTGGGCATATGGCGGACCTGGAAGAGGGTTCGGCCCAGATTCCAAAGGTTGTTGGTCAGCCAGTAGATCAGCACGGCGAAGGGGAAGTAGATGCCGGAAAAAATGTACATGACCGGGAAGATGAAGGCCATCATCTGCTGCATCTTGTATTGCTGCCCCTGCATGGCCGATCTGGGCATGTTCCGCCGGACGTTGTGGAACTGTGAATAGAACATGGCCAGGCACATGAGCACGATAAAGACCACAATGACTATGCGGCCCGCACCCTGGGCGGACATGAAGTTGTCCGAAATCCGCAGCCCGAAAAAGGTGGTCTCTTCGAATTCTCGCGCCACCTGTCGATTGAAGGCTCCAAGGGGTGCCCGCTTACCCCGGGCGATGAAGGGCACAGCCGAAAGCACGTAGAACATGGTCATGAAGACCGGGCCCTGGACCAGCATTGGCAGACAGGACCCCATGGGGTTGGCATGATTATCCTGGTAGACCTTCATTGTTTCCCGGCTCATAGCCTCTCGGCTGGCTGGATCCTTCTTGTTGCGGTACTTGTTCTGGATCTTCATCAGCTTGGGCTGCAGAGCCTGCATCTTTTGCATGGATCGCAGCTGCTTGATGAAGAGCGGCAGCACGCACAGGTTGACGACAAGCACCAGCATCACTACCGAGAGCGCCCAGGCCACGCCGGGACCCTTATGGAACCCGATCAGGGTCAGGAACTTGTGGCAGTAGGTCATGATGTAGGTCATGAGCCACTCGATCGGGTACAGGATCTTGTAGAAGAAGCCGTATATGCCCGTATCGAAAGTGAAAGTGTCGTTGTTTTGGAACATTGTCAGGCCGTCTCCTTGTCTGGGGCCATGGGGGTCAGCCGGGCCTCCTCATGAGCCTTGGACCACGAGAAC
>NZ_JBVPQK010000187.1:0-5197 GCF_058197115.1 Bifidobacterium sp. POST2/T3 (B1) | reverse complement strand
TTGGAGTAGCTCTTCTTGCCGCGCGGGGCCATGGCGCCCAGCGAGCCCATGCCCCGATAGACCTTGTACTGCTTGCCATGCAGGAGGACCTTCTCGCCAGGGGCCTCCTCAGTGCCTGCCAGCAGACCGCCCAGCATGACCGAATCGGCCCCGGCCACGATGGCCTTGGCAATGTCTCCCGAGTAATGGATTCCACCGTCGGCCACCAGAGGAATCCCGGCAGGCCGGCAGGCCAGGGCGGCATCGTAAACGGCAGTCAGCTGGGGCACACCCACGCCAGCCACCACGCGGGTAGTGCAGATGGAGCCAGGGCCCACACCGACCTTGACCGCGTCAACACCGGCATCGATCAGAGCCTGGGCACCCTCGCGGGTGGCCACGTTGCCGCCGATCACATCCACATGGTCGAAGGCATGATCAGCCTTGATCCTGCGGATCATGTCCAGCATGAGCTTGGCGTGACCATGGGCGGTGTCCACGACCAGAATGTCGACCCCGGCATCGGCCAGGGCGGTGATGCGTTGCCAGGCATCGCCGAAGAAACCCACGGCGGCAGCCACACGCAGACGACCGCGCTCATCCTTGGTGGCCTCGGGGTACTGCTCGGTCTTGACGAAGTCCTTGACGGTGATCAGCCCGGTCAGTTTGCCCTCATCATCAACCAGGGGAAGCTTCTCCACCTTGTATTTGGCCAGAAGCTGGTGGGCGTCTTCCTTGGTGATGTTGGACGGACCGGTGATCAGGTGGTCCTTGGTCATGATGTCGCTGACCTTGAGCCGGTCGAAGTCAGCGGGATTGACGAAGCGCATGTCGCGGTTGGTGATGATGCCCACCAGCCGCTGCCGACGATCCACCACGGGCAGACCGGAGACCTTGTAGGTGGAGCAGAGCTTGTCCAGGTCGGTCAGTGTGGCATCTGGAGTTACCGTCAGGGGGTCGGAGATCATGCCGGATTCGGACCGCTTGACAATGTCGACCTGATTGGCCTGATCTTCGATGCTGAGGTTGCGGTGGAGGACGCCGATGCCGCCGTTACGGGCCATGGCCACAGCCATGGTGGCTTCAGTGACGGTGTCCATGGCAGCCGAAAGGACCGGGGATTTCATGGTGATGTTCCGAGTCAGCCGGGTGGTGGTGTCTACTTCGGAGGGGATGACATCGGATTCGTTGGGCAGCAGGAGGACGTCGTCATAGGCCAGACCGATTTTCCGGAAGGCGTCGGGGAGTTGAGTGTAGGAGGAGGGTTCGCTTTGTGGGTTTTCCATAGCCATAGCACCATGCTACAAGTGCTTCTTGACCGTTAACGGTACCGTGTCCGTACTATTTCATCCAGTTAATCAGTTGTCGTCATCCTTATCATGATGGCTCTTGCGATGCCAGGGCGGTCTGGCCGCATGCTGTGGGCCTTGCGCGGCGAGGAGGGCGTTCTCACGCCTGATTTCGGGAAGTCGACGGCGGTAATAGGGGTAGAGGGTGGCGAAGGTCAGCAGTATGGCGGCCAGTGCCAGACCGATCAGGACATATCTCAGACGGAAGAAAAGAATAAAGAGCGAACCGAAGGCGATCAGGGCGGCCCAGCCCCAGAGAATAAGAACTGCAGAACGAACCGTGTGACCGATACGCAACATACGGTGGTGCAGGTGCATGCGGTCGGGGTGCATGGGTGATTGCCCGTGGCTGAGCCTTCGGATGATGGCCAGGCACATGTCCAGAACAGGCAGGAAAAGCACCAGGATGGGCAGAAGAATCGGCATGAAAGCCGGCAGATAGATGCTGGCATGAATAGTGGCCGGATCCAATCGGCCGGTGACCACAATAGAGGCGCAGGTAATCAGGTATCCCAGCAGCATGGATCCTGAGTCGCCCATGAAGAGTTTGGCCGGATGCCAGTTGTGCAGGAGGAAACCCACGCAAATGCCCACCATGGCCACGTCGATCAGGGTGGCCAGAGAGGCGTAGTCGGGCGAGATGCGGGCGATGATATAGGAGTAGATAGCGAAGGCAATGCCCCCGATGGCCACAATGCCTGCAGCCAGACCATCCAGTCCATCCACAAAGTTGACCGCATTGATGGAGGCCACGATCAGGAATGCCGTTATGGCCATGGACAAGCTGGGCGAGGCCGCCACCAGGGATCCCAAAGGCAGGGAGATGATCTGGATACCGCCCCAGGAGACGAAGACCGAGATCAGCAGCTGGCCAGCCAGCTTGAGCATCCAGTCCAGGTCCCAAAGGTCGTCGGCTATACCCAGCAGGCAGATGGCCACTGCCCCGGCCAGAATGACCCAGGCCTGATGCCCGGACTGGAAGAGGCCCGTGATGAAGGGAATGCGGGATGCGAAGCACATAGCCACGGCAAAGCCGATCAACATGCCCAAGCCGCCCATCCGAGGGGTGGGCACCTTATGTACATCGCGAGCGCGAACCACGCCCACGGCACCAACCCGAATGGCGAGATGACGGACCATGGGCATGACCAGCCAGGTGGCCCCGCCAGCTATGGCAGCGATGAACAGGTATACCCTCACTGGCCCTCCCCTACGTCGGTTTGGTCCGACAGAAGTGCACGGACCCGAGCCTCGCCAATTACACCCTGCCGCAGCACATGTATCCCATCAGGATCAGTCTTATCGGCTTCCACCACTGTGCTGGCCACTGAGCCAGGGGTCGGCCCCCCGTCAAGATAAAGGTCGACGCTATCACCCAGCTCGGCTTTGGCCTGCTGGACGGTCTCCACACTGGGATTGCCCGATCGGTTGGCACTGGAAGCCGCCAAAGGGCCGGTCACCTGCAGAAGTGCACGACAGATGGGCGAGTCAGGCACTCTGACGGCCTGGGTAAGACCATCGGGCTCCATCCGAGGGGTGCGCAGAGGGCAGGACTGTCCTACAAGGGCAATGGGCGAAAAAGGACCCGGTAGGAGCGCATCAGCCAGGCGATTCAGAGGTGCGGGCAAGCGGAGGTCCAGCTTATCCATGGCCTCCACTCCATCCAAAAGCACCTGGATTGACTTTGTTCTGGGACGATGCTTGGCTTGGAAGAGCCGATCGATGGCCGCATCGTTGCATGGATCGCAGACGATGCCATAAACCGTGTCGGTAGGAATGACCGCCAGCCCCCCGGCAGCCACCACCCGGGCCAGCAACTGCGGCGACCGACTGTCATAGGTCATCACCCGGCTCATACCCTGCATCACGACCTTTCGGCTCGACATGTTCATGTGACCAGCTACTAATCTATCCCAGGACCACGGCAGGCCGCTAGGAAGCAAAGACTGGCCGCCGGGCGGTAAGGTAGCGGTCTCGGCCGGCCAGATCCTGATGGGTGCATGCCTCAAGGTACCCTCGCTCCTGCGCGGCAGCAACCATGGCCGGTCCTTGACAGGCATCATGTTCCATAACCAGCAGACCACCGGGAGCCAACAGGATTTTGGCCCTGTCCAGAATGCGGCAGGGCAAGGCGCACCCGTCAGACGAACCACCGTAGAGGGCCAGATCTGGATCCCAGTCACGCACCTCGGGCTGGCTAGGAATCGCATCCAGAGGGACGTAGGGTGGGTTGCTGATAACCAGATCCACCTGGGCATCCAGATCAGAAAGGGTGGCGGAATCCGTGGCATCAGCCAGCAGCAGCTGATAATCGGATCCAGCCTCCCGGATAGCAGCCTCCTGAGCGGCGGCGTTCAATGCACCCCACCGATATGCCTGCTCGTCTACCTCCGCGGCCCGGACCCGCACCCCTGGAACCTCTATGGCCAGAGACAGCCCGATGGCCCCGCTGCCAGAGCACAGGTCCACCGCCAGTGGATGATCCATTCCAGCCAAGGCGTCCACTCCCGCCTGGACAACCGTTTCGGTCTCAGGACGAGGGATAAAAACCCCCGGTCCCAGGCGAAGATCCAAATAACGGAAGTAGGCATGGCCAAGAATGTACTGCAGGGGTTCGCGTCCGGCTCGCCTTTGCAGATAGGACTGATAACGTTCAAGGGCCGCCGACTGGGAACCATCAGTGTATGTGCGACCAGCACCTTTCGTCAGCAGTTCCTCAGCAGTCCAATTCATAAGCAGAGCCTGATCCAGCTGGTGCAGATCACACCGCAAAGCATCGGCTAGCAACAGCCTGGCATCATTGATCGGAGTAGACACACCCGCCTGGGCCAGCAGGCGATGGCCCCTATCAGCCAGCTCAGCCAGACTGGCCCCGTGCTCCTGCTGATTCACTCCTGTGACGCCATTCTGCGGGCCTCGTCGGCCTGAATATCGGAGTTGATGACAGCCTGCAGGTCGCCGTCCAGCACCTGTTCCAGGTTGTAGGCCTTGTAGCCGGTGCGATGATCCACGATCCGGCTCTCGGGGAAGTTGTAGGTCCTGATACGCTCGGACCGATCAAGGGAACGAACCTGGGAATGACGCATGTCGGCAGCCTGTGCGGCTTCCTCCTCGTGCTTCATGGCCAGAAGACGGGACTTGAGTACCCGCAGGGCAGCCTGACGATTCTGTATCTGAGATTTCTCGTCCTGCATGGAGACCACGATGCCGGTGGGAATATGGGTCATGCGCACAGCGGAGTAGGTGGTGTTGACGGACTGTCCTCCTGGGCCGGAACTCATGAAGATGTCAACCTTGAGATCCTTAGGGTCAATCTCAATCTCGTCGTCGTCCTCATCGGCCTCCGGAAAAACGATGACTCCAGCGGCTGAAGTCTGAATGCGGCCTTGGGACTCGGTGACGGGAATGCGCTGGACCCGATGGACGCCGCCCTCGTACTTGAGCGAGGCCCAGACGCCGTCGGCAGGAGCTACCTGACCGCGAGCGCGGATAGCCAGCTGGGCATCCTTGACTCCTCCCAGCTGGGTGCGGTTCTCACTCATGATCTCGGTGGTCCAGCCACGTTTTTCGGCATACCGCACATACATGCGCATCAGATCGCCAGCGAAGAGGGCCGCCTCCTCGCCGCCGCTACCGGCCTTGATCTCCATAATCGTATCGCGGCCGTCATCGGGATCACGCGGAATAAGAGCTGTACGCAGATTCTGCTCCAGGTCCGGTATCCGGTCAGCCACGGCTTTGGCCTCCTCGGCGAAGTCAGGATCCTCCCGTGCCATCTGTTCGGCCGCCTGACTGTCCTCCAAGGCGCTTTGATAGGCCTTATAGGCTTCAACGATGGGAGCGAGTTCAGCATGTCTGCGGCCCAATTT
>NZ_JBVPQK010000186.1:0-5200 GCF_058197115.1 Bifidobacterium sp. POST2/T3 (B1) | reverse complement strand
CCTGAGGAGCTGGTTGCCCAGTGGCAGGATCCCATGACCAGAAACTGGCACGATGTCAAGGCCGGGCAGATGTCCGCGCGGGTTCGTGCCGTGGCCAAGGGCATGATGGCCCTGGGTGTGGAAAAAGGCAGCACCGTAGTCATCTACGCCTCGACCAGCTATGACTGGGGGGTCACGGACTTCGCTTGCGCGGCCATCGGGGCGGTCTCTGTGCCCATCTATGAGACCGACTCGCCCAGCCAGGCCCAGAAGATCGTTCAGGATGTGGACTGCGTTCTGGCCTTTGCCGGCGACTCGGAGCATGCGCAGATCCTTGAGCAGGTTCGGGGGTCATCGCCCAAGCTCAAGTATGTCTTCAATTTCGAGGCAGGGGGCCTGAATGCAGTCAGCGAATTCGGCCAGGGGATTGACGACGAGCGCCTGGATCAAGCCATCGCCCAGGTCAAAGCCGACGATTTGGCCACCATCGTCTACACTTCGGGCTCCACCGGTGAGCCCAAAGGCGCTATGCTTTCCAACCGGAACTTCGTCCACATCGTTTTCGTCGGCTGGGATGTGCTCTACCACATGCTGGCAGCCCCATCCCGCCTGATGCTTTTCCTGCCCCTGGCCCACTGCTTCGCCCGCTACATCCAGTACGTGGCCATCGGCGCTCAGGGCGTGGTCGGATACGTCTCCAACGCCAAGCACCTGCTGACTGACCTGCGCACCTTCCGGCCCACCTATCTGTTGGGCGTACCCCGAGTCTTCGAGAAGGTCTACAATGCAGCCTCGCAGAAGGCCGGCGCAGGTTTGGCCGGCAAGGTCTTTGCCAAGGCCACCAGGCACTTCATCAAGTGGTCCAAGGACGAGCAGGAGGGGCGCGGCCACTCGCCGCTGACCCGCCTGGCCCACGCCTTCTACACCAAAACCGTCGGCAACACAATCGAGTCCGCCCTGGGTTCCAACCTGAGCTATCTGGCTTGCGGTGGCGCACCCATGAACGCCGACCTGGCCCACTTCTTCAACGGAATCGACGGGATCACCTTCATTCAGGGATACGGAATGACCGAGACGGCGGCCCCCTGCATTGTCAACTTCGAGGATGCCAACGAAGTTGGGTCGGTCGGTCGACCTGGCTCGGGCATGACGGTCAGGCTGAGCGACGACGATGAGCTTTTGGTCAAGGGCCCCAGCGTCTTTATGGGCTACTACCACCAGCCTGAGCTGGATTCCACCGTGCTTGATAAGGACGGCTGGCTGCATACCGGCGATCTAGCCCAGATCGACGACCAGGGCTTCGTCTTCATCACCGGCCGAAAGAAGGACGTTATCATCACAGCCGGCGGCAAGAACGTGAGCCCGGCACCTTTGGAGGATGTGATCAGCACCTGTCCGATAGTCTCTCAAGCCGTGGTCGTGGGCGACGGCAGACCCTTCGTGGGCGCCCTAGTTACTTTGGATGTCGGCATGCTGAAATCGTGGCTGACCTCCCAGGGTCTGGACGCTGACATGAGCATGGAGCAGGCCAGTCATAACGATGCGATCCATGCCTTCATCCAGCAGTATGTGGACAAGGCCAACTGCAACGTCTCGCGGGCCGAGTCGGTGCGGAAGTTCCTGGTGCTGGACAAGGACTTCAGCCAGGAGGACGGTACCCTGACCCCCAGCCTGAAGGTTGTGCGCCCCGAGGTGCTCCGCCAGTATGCCGAACTTGTGGACAAGGTCCTCTATGCGCCTAGGACGCCAGCCAAACCCGCTGCCAAGGAGAACGACATCGTCAGCAGGGCACGGACCACTATGAGTGACTCCCTGGCCAGCATGACCGGACGCAAGCGTGATGGCCGCCAGGAGGAGGAAGCGGCCCCGGAGGATGAGAAGGACGGCCACAACGGCCGGGATGACGAGGAGTAGCAGTGGCGATTCGTGCAATCAGAGTGGTTCCCGATCCGGTTTTGCGTACCCCATGCGATCCTGTGACCAGCATCACCCCGGCTGTGCGCAGTCTGGTGCGTGACCTGGTGGACACCGTCGACGATCCGGGCAGGGCGGGCCTATCGGCCAATCAGATCGGCGTGGGCCTGCGAGTCTTCTCGTATAATATCGGCGGCAAGGTGGGCTACATCATCAATCCGGTCATCGACAAGACCTCGGGCGAGCAGTATGGCGAGGAGGGATGCCTGTCCCTTCCAAACCTTTGGTATCCGACCAGACGGGCCGACTACGCACGAGCCCACGGCATCGATCTGGACGGCAAGACAGTGACTCTCGAAGGCCATGGCATCATGGGTCGGATGATCCAGCACGAGTGCGATCACCTGGACGGCCATGTCTATGTGGATCGGCTGGAGAGCGATGTCCGCCGCAAGGCCATGCAGCAGCTGAGATCAGCCAGGTAGGCAGAGGGCGAACACGGTGCCCGAGGTCATTGGCCTCGGGTATCATAGTAACTCGGCGTGTCATTGCGCAGGTCCGCTGTCACGGGTGGGCAGGCGTGCCAAGAGTATTCCCAAACACACGCCGTAAATTCGCGCCATGTCCGCGACGTCCTGTGTCGGTCGGCTCCTCGGAGTTGCACGCAGGTGCACATGGCCAGGCAATAACCGACAATGAAAGGTATGGACATGGCACAGATCACCATGAGCGAAATGCTGAAGGCCGGCGTCCACTTCGGACATCAGACCCGTCGTTGGAATCCCAAGATGAAGCAGTACATCCTGATGGAGCGCAACGGCATCCACATCATCAATCTCTTCAAGTCGCTCGGTCTGATCGACCAAGCCTATGACTTCATCAAGCAGACCGTGGCCCACAACGGCACCGTGCTCTTCGTGGGGACCAAGAAGCAGGCCCAGGAGGCCATCAAGGCTCAAGCCACTCGAGTGAACATGCCCTACGTCTCCGAGCGCTGGCTGGGCGGTATGCTGACCAACTTCCAGACCGTGACCAAGCGGGTCGGCCGCTTGAAGGAGCTGGAGGAGATGGACTTCGACGACGTGCATGGCTCGGGACTGACCAAGAAGGAGCTCCTGCTCCTGCGGCGCGAGAAGGACAAGCTGGAGCGTCAGCTGGGCGGCATCCGCAACATGAGCCGCACCCCTTCGGCCCTGTTCGTGGTCGACATCAACAAGGAGGCCCTGGCGGTCTCCGAGGCTAACAAGCTGGGTATCCCGGTCGTGGCCCTGGTGGACACCAATACGGATCCTGAGCTTGTCACCTACCCTATTCCGGCCAACGACGATGCTATTCGCGGCGTCGAGCTGCTGACTCGGCTGATGGCCGATGCCGTGGCTGACGGTCTGCTGGAGCGCTCTGGCAAGGCCGCCAAGACCGAGGAGGCCTCTGACCAGCCCATGGCCGAGTGGGAGAAGAATCTGCTGGAGAACAAGGATGGACAGCCGCAGGAGCAGGCCCAGGAGACCGCCCAGGCTTCCCAGGCCGAGCAGCCCGCGCAACAGCAGCAGGAGACCCCCGCTGCCGATCAGGCCGCCTGAAATTTGGCGTCTAGATGATGCATTCAGGAAAGACCAGATAGGAGAGTTTTATGGCAAAAATCACCGCTGCACTGATCAAGGAGCTGCGTGACCAGACCGGCGCCGGTATGATGGACGTCAAGAAGGCCCTGACCGAGGCTGAGGGCGACATGGCCCGCGCCAAGGAGATTATCCGCGCCACCGGCATCCAGGCCGCAGGCGCCCGTGAGGGCCGCAAGGCTCAAGAGGGCCTGATTGCCTCCACCGTCGTCGAGGGCGGACAGGGTCAGATCGGCTACGCCGTCGAGCTCAACTCCGAGACTGATTTCGTGGCCAAGACCCCTCAGTTCATCGAGTTTGGCCAGGAGGTCATCGATGACGTGGCCAAGGCTGATGCCTCCAACGCCGAGCAGGTCGATGCCGCTCCATCCAAGTCAGGCACCGTCAAGGAGACCGTGGAGGAAGCTGGTGCTCTCTTCCATGAGCACGTCAAGGTCGGCCAGGTGGCCCGAGTTGAAGGTCCCCGTGTAGAGATTTACGCCCATCGCAAGTCTGTGGAGATGCCCCCTTCCATCGTGGCCATGATCGCCACTGATGAGGCCGGAGCCCAGGTCGCCCATGAGGTGGCCCTCCAGATCTCCGCCATGAGCCCCAAGTGGCTCAGCCGCGAAGATGTGCCCGCCGATGTGGTGGAGTCCGAGCGTCGCGTGGCCACTGAGAAGTCCCAGGCCGAAGGCAAGCCCGAGAAGATCATACCCAAGATCGTAGAGGGGCGTCTGAACGCCTTCTTTAAGGAGACCGTTCTGCTGGAGCAGCAGTACGTCAAGGACACATCCAAGACCATTGGTGACCTCTTCAAGCAGGCAGGCGGCAAGGCTCTGGCCTTCGCCCGTCTCGAGGTCGGCAAGGGCGACGAGGAGTAGTAAGTAGTTCAGCAATGTTTTGTGTCGTCTGCTTGATCTTGTCTAAGGGACTGGCAAACGTCCGGCATTGATGGCAGGGGAGTGGCTTTCGTAGCCGCTCCCCTTCTTTTGTCCTAAGTCAATTCCCAGGGCCTATCCCCTCGGTCTGCTCAATAGGGGTTGTCGCCCAGCACGGATACCCTGTTAGCGGCGTATACCGCCCGTCATCATGTCTGGAGAAAGGGCTTTTATGACCGGATCCGATTCAGCGCAAAACCAAGCATCGCCTCGTCGTGTGCTGCTCAAGCTCTCCGGAGAGGCCTTCGGGGGAGGCGAGGTCGGCATCGACGTGCAGGTGGTCAAGCGGGTGGCCAAGGAGATCGTCCAGGCGGTGCAGGGCGGCGTTCAGGTGGCCATCGTGGTGGGCGGTGGCAACTTCTTCCGCGGAGCCGAGCTCAGTCAGGCCGGAATCGAACGTTCGCGCGGCGACTACATGGGCATGCTGGGCACGGTCATGAACTGCCTGGCCCTGCAGGACTTCCTGGAGCAGGCTGGTCAGGCCACCAGGGTGCAGACAGCCATCACCATGGGTCAGGTGGCCGAGCCCTACATTCCGCTCAAGGCCATCCGCCACCTGGAAAAGGGACGCGTAGTCATCTTCGGGGCCGGATCCGGCATGCCTTACTTCTCAACCGACACGGTCTCCATCCAGCGGGCCTTGGAGATACATTGCGTCGAGGTCCTCATGGGCAAGAACGGTGTGGACGGTGTGTATACGGCTGATCCGCACAAGCAGGCTTCTGCGCGCATGTTCACCAATCTGAGCTACCAGCGGGCCCTGGTGGA
>NZ_JBVPQK010000185.1:0-5220 GCF_058197115.1 Bifidobacterium sp. POST2/T3 (B1) | reverse complement strand
AAATTGGGCCGCAGACATGCTGAACTCGCTCCCATCGTTGAAGCCTATAAGGCCTATCAAAGCGCCTTGGAGGACAGCCAGGCGGCCGAACAGATGGCACGGGAAGATCCTGACTTCGCGCAAGAGGCCAAGGCCATGGCTGACCGCATACCGGACCTGGAGCAGAATCTGCGTACCGCTCTTATTCCACGTGATCCCGATGACGGCCGCGATACGATCATGGAGATCAAGGCCGGCAGCGGCGGCGAAGAGGCGGCTCTCTTTGCTGGCGATTTGATGCGCATGTATGTGCGTTATGCCGAAAAACGTGGTTGGACCACCGAGATCATGAGTGAGAATCGTACTCAGCTGGGCGGGGTGAAGGATGCCCAGCTGGCCATTCGCGCTCGCGGTCAGGTGGCCCCTGCCGACGGCGTCTGGGCTTCACTCAAGTACGAGGGCGGTGTCCATCGGGTCCAGCGTATTCCCGTCACCGAGTCCCAGGGCCGCATTCAGACTTCAGCCGCTGGAGTCATCGTCTTTCCCGAGGCCGATGAGGATGACGACGAGATCGAGATCGACCCCAAAGACCTAAAGGTTGATATCTTCATGAGCTCCGGCCCGGGAGGACAGTCAGTCAACACCACCTACTCGGCTGTGCGCATGACCCACATTCCTACCGGCATCGTGGTCTCCATGCAGGATGAGAAATCCCAGATACAGAATCGTCAGGCTGCCCTGCGGGTGCTCAAGTCCCGCCTACTGGCCATGAAACACGAGGAGGAGGCTGCCCAGGCTGCCGACATGCGCCATTCCCAGGTCCGTTCTCTGGATCGATCCGAGCGTATCAGGACCTACAACTTCCCCGAGAGCCGGATTGTGGATCATCGCACCGGCTACAAGGCATACAACCTGGAGCAGGTGCTGGATGGCGACCTGCAGGCTGTCATCGACTCCGATATTCAGGCAGACGAGGCCCGCAGAATGGCTTCACAGGGGTGAATCAGCAGGAGCATGGGACCAGTCTGGCTGGACTGGTTGAAAGCGGCCATCGCCTGTTGGCGCAGGCCGGTGTATCTACGCCGCTCAATGATGCCAGGCTGCTGCTGGCCGATGCCCTCGGGTGCGATCTGCACCAGCTGGATCAGGCTCTGCTCTTGAATCGGACTGCTGAGGAACTGCTCACGAAAGTTGTTTGTCGCACATATACTGATGGTTCCCAGTCGGCGGCCCTTGAATGTTATCAGTCCTATCTGCAAAGGCGAGCCGGACGCGAACCCTTGCAGTACATTCTTGGCCACGCCTACTTTCGTTATTTGGATCTTCGCCTGGGACCGGGGGTCTTTATCCCTCGTCCCGAGACCGAAACGGTTGTCCAGGCAGGAGTGGATGCCTTGACTAGAGTGGATCATCCACTGGCGGTGGACCTGTGTTCCGGCAGTGGAGCCATCGGTCTGTCCCTGGCTACCGAGGTTCCAGGAGCGCGGGTTCGGGCCGTGGAGGTTGACGAGCAGGCATATCGGTGGGGCACGTTGAATGCCGCCGCTCAGGAGGCTACAATCCGGGATGCTGGATCCGATTATCAGTTGCTGCTGGCTGATGCCACGGATCCCGCTACCCTGTCTGACCTAAATGCCCAGGTTGATCTGGTTATTAGCAACCCTCCCTACGTTCCCATGGATGCGATTCCCAGCCAGCCCGAGGTGCGTGACTGGGATCCGGACTTGGCCCTCTATGGTGGTTCGCCTGACGGGTGTCTTTTGCCTTGTCGCATTCTGGACAAGGCCATGGTGTTACTGATTCCCGGCGGTCTGCTGGTCATGGAGCATGATGTCTCCCAGGGGCCTGCAATGATTGCTGCTGCGCTGGAGCGGGGGTATGTCCAGGCACGCACTCATCAGGATCCAACTGGTCGGGACCGCTACCTGACAGCCCGGCGACCTGGGTGAGTGGTTGCAGATCCACGGTTTTCAGGTCCTGGCGGACTGCCTTGGTCCTGGGATAGATTGGTAGCTGGTCACATGAACATGTCGAGCCGAAAGGTCGTGATACAGGATATGAGTCAGGTGATGACCTATGACAATCGGTCGCCGCAGTTGCTGGCTCGGGTGGTGGCTGCTGGGGGGCTGGCGGTCATTCCTACCGACACGGTTTATGGCATCGTCTGCGATCCATGCAACGACGAGGCCATCGATCGGCTCTTCCAGGCCAAGCATCGTCCCAGGACCAAGTCCATCCAAGTGCTGCTGGATGGGGTCGAGGCCATGAAGCGGTTGGATCTTAGCCTGCCTGCTCCTCTTGATCGCCTGGCCGATACTCTGTTGCCGGGCCCCTTTTCACCTATTGCCTTTGTAGGGCAGTCCTGCCCTCTGCGCACCCCTCGGATGGAGTCCGATGGTCCTACCCAGGCCGTCAGAGTGCCTGACTCGCCCATCTGTCGGGCACTTTTGCAGGTGACCGGACCTTTGGCCGCTTCCAGTGCCAATAGATCGGGTAATCCCAGCGTGGAGACCGTCCAACAGGCCAGAGCCGAGCTGGGTGATAGCGTCGACCTTTACCTGGACGGGGGACCAACCCCTGGTTCAGTAGCCAGCACGGTGGTGGCAGCCGACAAGACCGATCCTGATGGGATACATGTGCTGCGGCAGGGTGTTATCGGCGAGGCCCGGGTCCGTGCCCTTCTGTCGGGCCGCTCCAGCGGAGGGGAGGGTCAGTGAGGGTATACCTGTTCATTGCTGCCATCGCTGGCGGGGCCACCTGGCTGGTCATGCCCATGGTTCGTCACCTCGCCATCAGGGTTGGCGCTGTAGGCGTGGTCCGCGCTCGCGACGTACATAAGGTGCCCACCCCTCGGATGGGCGGCCTGGGCATGTTGATCGGCTTTGCCGTGGCCATGTGCTTTGCCTCCCGCATTCCTTTTATTACAGGCCTCTTCCAGTCCGGCCATCAGGCCTGGGTCATCTTGGCCGGGGCAGTCGCCATCTGCCTGCTGGGCATAGCGGACGACCTTTGGGACCTGGATTGGATGCTCAAGCTGGCCGGCCAGCTGCTGATTTCGGTCTTCGTCTCCTGGGGTGGTATCCAGATCATCTCCCTCCCACTGGGATCCTTGGTGGCGGCCTCGCCTAGCCTGTCCATGGCCATCACGGCGTTTTTGATCGTGGCCTCCATCAATGCGGTCAACTTTGTAGACGGACTGGACGGCCTGGCTGCAGGCATCGTGGCCATCGGGGGTATTGCCTTCGCCATCTACTCCTATATCATCGCCCGCATTTCGCCCGACTACGCCTCACTGGCCACGCTGATCGACGTGGCCATGGTGGGTATTTGTGTGGGGTTCCTCCTGCACAACTGGCATCCGGCCAAGCTCTTCATGGGCGACTCAGGATCCATGCTGCTGGGATACCTGATTACTTGCGCCTCTATTGTGGTCACCGGCCGGTTGGATCCGGCCACCATTCATGCCAGCATCTATCTGCCGGCCTTCATGCCCATTCTTCTGCCCATTCTGGTGCTTTTCCTGCCTGTTCTGGACATGTGCCTGGCCATCATCCGAAGGCTCAGCCACGGGCAATCACCCATGCACCCCGACCGCATGCACCTGCACCACCGTATGCTGCGCATCGGTCACACGGTTCGTTCCGCTGTCCTTATTCTCTGGGGCTGGGCTGCGTTGATCGCCTTCGGATCGCTCTTTATTCTGTTCTTCCGTCTGCGATATGTCTTGATCGGCCTGGCTCTTGCTGCCATACTGCTGACCTTCGCCACTCTCTATCCTTACTACCGCCGTCGTCTTCCCGAAATCAGGCGCGAGAACGCCATTCTTGCCGCCCAAGGCTCGCAGCATGCGGCCAGACCTCCCTGGCATAGCAGAAGCCGCCACGATAAGGATGAGGACGACTGATTCACTGGATGAAATAGTACGGACACGGTACCGCGAACGGTCAAGAAGCACTTGTAGCATGGTGCTATGGCTATGGAAAACCCACAAAGCGAACCCTCCTCCTACACCCAACTGCCCGACGCCTTCCAGAAAATCGGTCTGGCCTATGATGACGTCCTCCTGCTGCCCAACGAATCCGATGTCATCCCATCCGAAGTAGACACCACCACCCGGCTTACTCGGAACATCACCATGAAGTCCCCGGTCCTTTCGGCTGCCATGGACACCGTCACCGAGGCCACCATGGCTGTGGCCATGGCCCGTAACGGCGGTATCGGCGTCCTCCACCGCAATCTCAGCATCGAGGATCAGGCCAATCAGGTCGACATCGTCAAGCGGTCCGAGTCCGGCATGATTTCCGACCCCCTGACCGTCACCCCGGATGCCACGCTGACCGACCTGGACAAGCTCTGCTCCACCTACAAGGTCTCCGGGTTGCCCGTGGTGGACCGTCGGCAGCGGCTGGTGGGCATCATCACCAACCGTGACATGCGCTTCGTCAATCCCGCTGACTTCGACCGGCTCAAGGTCAGCGACATCATGACCAAGGACCACCTGATTACTGGTCCGTCCAACATCACCAAGGAAGATGCCCACCAGCTTCTGGCCAAGTACAAGGTGGAGAAGCTTCCTCTGGTCGATGACGAGGGCAAGCTTACCGGGCTGATTACCGTCAAGGACTTCGTCAAGACCGAGCAGTACCCCGAGGCCACCAAGGATGAGCGCGGCCGTCTGCGTGTGGCGGCTGCCGTCGGTTTCTTCGGCGATGCCTGGCAGCGCATTACCGCCCTGGCCGACGCCGGCGTCGACATTCTGGTCGTGGACACTGCCCATGGCCACGCCAAGCTCATGCTGGACATGATCCGCCGGATCAAGGCTGATCATGCCTTCGACCATGTGGATGTGATCGGCGGCAACGTGGCCACCCGCGAGGGTGCCCAGGCTCTGATTGATGCTGGCGTTGACGCAGTCAAGGTCGGTGTGGGCCCTGGCTCCATCTGCACCACCCGTGTGGTGGCTGGCGTGGGTGTGCCCCAGCTGACTGCGGTCTACGACGCCGCGCTGGCCTGCCGTCCTGCTGGGATTCCTCTGGTGGCCGACGGTGGAATTCATTACTCGGGCGACATTGCCAAGGCGATTGTGGCCGGTGCTGATTCGGTCATGCTGGGCGGTCTGCTGGCAGGTACTGAGGAGGCTCCTGGCGAGAAGGTCCTCCTGCACGGCAAGCAGTACAAGGTCTATCGGGGCATGGGCTCGCTGGGCGCCATGGCCCCGCGCGGCAAGAAGAGCTACTCCAA
>NZ_JBVPQK010000184.1:0-5223 GCF_058197115.1 Bifidobacterium sp. POST2/T3 (B1) | reverse complement strand
GAGAGGAGTGCCATGCCTGGATGGATCTGGATCTTTCTGGTGATCTTCATGCTGGCCATGCTGATTGGCGGAGCCGTATACGCCATCCGCCACGCCATGGCGGCCGGCCGATCCATAGGGCGGGTCTCAGACGATCTGAACCGACACATGCCCCAGCCCCCAGTTGCAGGACAGTCACAGGCAACAGATAGGGCTGAAGGTCCGGCTTTCGCCCTGCCCCTGTCGCACTCAACCGAACGCTACAGCCAGGCCCACGCCCAGGTTCTGCAGCGCAGGGAGCAGCGCAGGAGGAATCATGCCCGCGTCTGGCGGCGGTGGAAGCAGTTCAATAAGTAGTTCTTGGAGGAATATGTCAGGTCATCGTCACCACGGACAGGATTCATCAACATCCGAACCGGGGCCGGCGGAACGCTATGCCCGTTTCAGTCGTCACCGTAAGCGAATGACCGGAGCGCCCGCACGTTTTCAGTCCAAGTTGCCCTTCCCTTTGGACGACTTCCAGCTGGAAGCCATCACTGCTCTGGAGGATGGCGACAACGTTCTGGTGGCCGCTCCGACCGGCGCCGGGAAGACCATCGTAGCCGATTTTGCAGTATTTTTGGCCCAGGAGCAGAACGTCAAGACCTTCTATACCACCCCCATTAAGGCCCTGAGCAACCAGAAATACCATGACCTGGTCGACCGCTACGGCGAGGACCGGGTGGGGTTGCTGACCGGCGACACCTCCATCAACTCCGAGGCGGACATCGTAGTCATGACCACCGAGGTTCTGCGCAACATGCTCTATGAGCAGTCCTCCACCCTGACGGCCCTCAAGTACGTAATCCTGGATGAGGTCCACTATCTGGCCGACCGCTTCCGGGGGCCCGTCTGGGAGGAGGTCATCATCCATCTTCCGGCCTCCATCCGCATTGTGGGGCTGTCGGCCACCGTGTCCAACGTGGAGGAATTCTCCGACTGGATCTCATCGGTGCGTGGACGCACCCATCTGGTGGTCTCCGAACGCAGGCCCGTACCGCTGGAGCAGCACGTCCTGGTCCAGGCCGACAGGCACACCGAGCCCGAGATCCTGGACCTGTATCGACACGACAATTCAGGACGGCAGACCCCAAAGATCAACCCACGTCTGGTCTCCCGGCTGGCCCAGCTGGACAAGGCAGGACAAGAACGTGCTCAGGCCCGTGATCAAGGACACCATCACCACCATGGCCGCGGCGGCAGGCCAGAGCGACGGATGGGGGAGCGGTATCGTCCAAGCCGGGCAGACGTGGTCGATGAGCTGGACTTCATGGACATGTTGCCCGGCATCTACTTCATCTTCTCCCGTACTGGCTGCGACCAGGCCGTCCAGCAGTGCATCCGGGCAGGCCTGCAGCTGACTACTGATGAGGAGGCGCGCCGAATACGGCACATCGTGGACTCCATGGCAGCCGGCCAGCTCAGCAAGGAGGATCTCAAGGCGCTGGGATTCTCCCAGTTCCGTTTCGCTCTGGAGCAGGGCTTCGCCGCCCATCACGCTGGCGTGGTCACCCTCTTCCGGCAGATAGTCGAACATCTGTTCGAACTGGGACTACTTAAGGTGGTCTTCGCCACTGAGACCCTGGCTCTGGGCATCAACATGCCTGCCCGCTGCGTCGTGGTCGAAAAGCTAGAGAAGTTTGACGGCACCGGGCATGTAGCCCTGACGCCCGGCGAATTCACCCAGCTGACCGGTCGAGCCGGCCGGCGCGGCATCGACGACATCGGCCATGTAGTAGTGGTCGACCACCGGGACTTCAGCCCCAAGACCATGGTGGCCCTGTCCAGCCGGAGAGTCTATCCGCTGCACTCCAGCTTCCGACCCACCTTCAACATGGCCGTCAACCTGCTCAACTCCTCCAGCTACACGCGTGCCCGGGATACCCTGGACCATTCCTTTGCTCAGTGGGAAGCCAACCGATCAGCCTCAGAGCTGGAGGAGCGCATCGAGACTCTGACCAGCGGCCTGGAGGACTACCGTAAGGCCGCCCAATGCAGCCGCGGCGATCTGATCGAGTTCATGCGCATCCGTGCAGCCCTCTCTTCGGCCCAGAAGAACGATCGCCGCCGTTTGAAGCGACAAAGGTTCACCAGCGAGAAAGCTCGCGACCAGGCATTCCGTGACCTTGACCGGCACATCGACCAGCTGCGCGAGCAGGAGCGCAACCATCCCTGCCGCCAGTGCCCGGATCTGCCCAAGCACCATCGCTGGGGGAACCGGTGGCTTCGCATGGACAAGGAGCTGCAGAGGACTCGAGAACAGTACGAGTCCAAAACAGGATCAGTCTCGCGCCAGTTCGACAGAATCTGCCAGATTCTGGCTGACCTGCACTACACCCGTCCCGTCGACCCTGATGACTGCCGATTGACGCGCAAAGGGCAGCTGCTTCGGCGCATCTACAGTGAGCAGGATCTGAGCCTTGCCGAGATCCTGGATCGGGGCCTCCTCAACGATCTGGAGCCCGCAGAACTGGCGGCCGCCGTTTCCGGACTGGTCTACGAATCCCGACGTGGGGTAGGGGAGCAGCCGGGGGAGAGGGCCGGATACAGAGCTCCCAGGCTGGTCGAGGCCATGGAGGATATGAAGCGTCAGTGGTCCCAGGTGCAGGAACGTTGCGATCAGGCCGGGCTGGAACTGCCCCCGGAACTTGATTTTGACTTAGGGCCGACCATCTACGACTGGGCCTGCGGCGACTCTCTGACCACCATCCTGCGTGACAGTGATCTGACGGCGGGGGACTTCGTGCGCAACGCCAAGCGCCTGTCCGATGTGCTCACCCAGATCGTCCAAGTGGAACCCTACCTGGGCAGGGGAGGGCATCACCTGGCCAGGGCAGCCAGCATCGCCGCCGACCAGGTCAATCGCGGCATTGTGGCATATACAGGCGTGGAGTGAACACGGTCGCAGACAGGGAATAAGTTTCAGGTCAACACTGTTCTGTAGCTTGGAGGCAGTGACGGACACGAGTAAGGAGGAATCATGGCAGAGCGTAGTCTTCGCGGCATGAGTATTGGGGCGAAGTCCCTGGAATCTGATCAGAATGTGGACTTCGCGGCACGCAGCGAGGTCGCCTACATCTGCCCCAAGGGCCATCGGACCATCCTGCCCTTGGCCGAGGGTGCTGAGGTGCCGCAGGAGTGGGAGTGCCGCTGCGGGCAGATCGCTCACCTTGAGGGACATGACGAGCAGGAGTCCGGCAAGACCGGCAAGCCGACCAGGACCCACTGGGACATGCTGCTGGAGCGTCGGTCCGAGGATGAGCTCAAGGCTGTGCTTGACAAGCGTCTGAAAATGCACCGCGAAGGATGGTTCCCCGACTATGAGTAAATCACCGCGCCGCCTGGTTCTGCTGGATCTGGACGGTACCCTGACTGCTTCTCATCCGGGCATTATCGCCTCTGTGGTGCAGACTTTCAAAGAGCTTGGTCATCCTGTGCCCGACGAGAGCGCGCTTCGACGATTCATCGGACCAGCTATCGAAATATCCTTGCGCCACAACGGCATCAGAGAGGAGGACGTCGATAAGGGCGTTCAAATCTACCGGTGCTATTACAGCGAAAAAGCATCATTCGAAGATCCAAGGCATCCTGGACAACGTGTCCCTGGACGCCTGCTCGCCACAGTCTTCGATGGCATCCCCGAACAGCTCAACCGTATGCACGAGCATGGTCTGACTTTGGCCGTGGCCACCTGCAAGCCTGAGTATCAGGCCCTGCCCGTATGTGACCATTTCGGATTGAGGCCACTGGTAGATGGAGTCTATGGCGCCAGCAAGGACTCCACAAGGGTCACCAAGGGCCAAGTTATCACCTACGCGTTGCAGCGGCTTGGTTTCGATGCCAAACACGGCGACCGGGCCCTTATGGTCGGCGACCGTTGGACTGATGCCGATGGCGCCCTGGAAACCGGTCTGGACTGCCTGGGATGCGGCTGGGGCTATGCCGAGCCCGGAGAACTTGAGTCTCACGGGTGCTACCGAGTCATCGACCATGTCGGCCAATTGTGCCAAGCTGCCGAGGATTACTTCCAGGAATAACACCTTGTTCAGGATCTGTCTTGCGCAAACAATCGCACACTCATCCGCGGCAAACTTTGCGCAAACAATCGCAAAGCTCCAAGCCAGGACAGTAACAACCCTGAAATCACAGTCAACAAAGCAAATTGTTATGAAATGCCAGTAAGCCGATAATGTACGTTATGTCAAATTACTTATTATTTTTCTCCCCCTTTAGGCCGCCACATGGCCTTCGCACAATGTTGTCCTCGTCGATCATGCAGCCCGTTGACGCTGCTCGTGCTGGTGCTCCAAACGCTGGCGCAGACGCATAGCCGTCAGCTCGTCGATGGGCCGCTCAGGCAAGCCTGGTGTCAGCTGTCCGGTAGTCAAATCCACATGGTCGCAGGTCTGCAGTTCCAGATCCATCCGATGCCAGATAGCACCCACAGAGATAGCAAAGACGGCACGCCCGGACTGCATCAAAGCGAAGACCTGATCCGGGCCTGAACACTCGCTAACCTCGTCCCCGTCGCAAACCACAGTCACATGCTCAAGCTGACCGACTGTCCGATGCTCAAGATAAGCCACAGTGCTTGTTGCGTTGACCAGGTTGACGCCGGCATCCAGAAGTCGCTTGAGGACCGCCAGGATGACCACATCTTTAAAAGAATATAGCCTGCGGGAGCCTGATCCGTGTGAGGCCTTAATTGAGGGCTCTACAATCCGTTTGCGGGCCCAGTAATCCAGCTGTCGATAGGTGATGCCGGCCACCTTGGCCGCGACAGTTCCCCGGTAGCCTCGGGTCGTGCCCTCGGCCTGCTCAGCCGAGAAGAGTTCCCCCTGCACCAGCTTCGGCACCTCTTCGGCCATGCCATGCCCCCTATCAGCTCTTGGCGATGACTGCCCGATTGTCGAAGTAGACCAGCCTGAACTTGCCGATCATGATCTCGTCGCCGTTGTGCAGGTCGGCCTGGTCCACGCGTTCACGGTTGACGTAGGTGCCGTTAAGACTGCCCGTGTCCTCGACCCTGAAGCCTTGGTCAGTCCGTACAAATATGGCGTGCGCCCTGGAGACTGTCGAGTCGTCCAACAGAATATCCGCTTTGGGATCACGGCCCACGCTGACCTGGTCCTCATCCAGCAGATAACGCGATCCCGACACCGCTCCCCTAGTAGAGATCAGCAGGGCTGTACCCTCAGGCAATCG
>NZ_JBVPQK010000183.1:0-5226 GCF_058197115.1 Bifidobacterium sp. POST2/T3 (B1) | reverse complement strand
CGGCGACATCGTGGAGTTCAAGACCGGCATCCCCTCCGGTGCCAAGAAGTGAGCACCAGGCCCGGGTTCGCCATTCGTCGGGGTCATGGGCTGCCCCTGATCTTCGTGCACGGGTCTGGTGTGGATCATCATATCTTCGATGACCTGGAACCCGTCTTTGAGCGGGTCGGCGGCTTCGAACGGATCTACCTGGACCAGCCCGGCTTCGGCCGCACACCGCCTGACCCGTCCATCCTCGATCTGGACGGTCTGGCCCGGTGGCTGGATGACCAGGTGGACATTTTCAGCGGTGGTGGCCCCTTCGCTCTGGTGGGCAACTCCCTGGGCGGGCTGCTCAGCCGCCACGCCGCGGCCGGTCGGTTGGACCGCTGCCGGGGGATGGCCCTGCTCTCCTCGGTGGTTGACCCTGTGACCGCCCACAGGCGCCTGCCCCCGCGTCAGGTATTGGTCCGGGAAGATCAGAGCCTGGCCGATGTGGACGAGTTCACCAGACATGCCTACCGGCAGATGGCCGTGGTGGAGTCCCGGGAGCATCTTGAGGCCTACCAACACACCATCATGCCCGGCATTCGTTCGGCCGATGCCGATACGATGGCTCGAATGGAGGGGCACTACCAGCTGGATATGGACTTCGACCAGGTCTGGTCCGGATTCATCGCCCCTGTGCTCTTCGTCTGCGGCCGCCAGGACGACCGTGTAGGCTACCTGGACCAGTTCGACCTGGCCTGTCGTTTCCCCCGTGCCTCCTACTCGGTGCTGGACCGGGCCGGTCACAATGTGCAGATCGAACAGACTACCCTGGTCTGCGACCTACTGGAGGACTGGGCCAGGCAGGTGTTGAAAGGCTGAGTCCGTCCTAGTGTCTTTTGTTACTAAAATGAACTGTGCATACAGGTTCATTCAATGGCGATGAAGGGGAAGGACATGGCTGTCTGGGGATTGGATAGCAAACGCCTTAAGCGGCGTGTGCTTGCCATGCTCCGTTGGCTGCTGGACCCTGTCCACCGCAAGCCTGTGGTAGTGACAACCGCCCTGCTGACGCTGTTGCTGACAGTCATGATCGTCAACCTGCTCCAGCCGGTGGATCCGGCTCATGCGGAACGATCCGCAGGTGCCAGCGCTTTTGGCGCATCTACTGTTTCGGTTAGACGATTCCCCAAGGTGCACCGTCCAAGCAAATCCGAGTCCTCCTCATCAGCCACAAGTGATCAGACGAAGTATCAGACAAAGGCTAAGAAAGCAGATCCTGATGGTTCTTCCACCCATCCTGTTGATTGGCTTAAGCCTTCGCAGCAGGTCGATTACCCGGATCCTGCGGCCCACCCCGGCCTCTCCCTGGAGGTAAGCCTTCAGGACCAGCGGGTCTACGTGCGTGACGGGTCTCAACTGCTCTACACCATGTATGCATCGACGGGCATGGATGACTCCACGCCCAGGGGCAGTTTCCGCATCCAGGCCGAGCGCGGCGACCACTTCTACAACTCCAGCGAAGGGATGGGCGCCCGCTACTACACCAGTTTTCTGAACCATGGAGTCTTCCTCTTCCACTCGGTCCCCACTGATTCCAAGGGCAGCTACATCAAGGAAGAGGCCGATATGCTGGGCATCCGCCCTGGTTCCCACGGCTGCATCCGACTGACAGTGTCCGACGCTCGATGGATCATGCAGTCCGTGCCCACCGGCACCCCCGTCCTGGTCAACTGAATTCTTCTTGTAAGCCGGGATAGTCGCGTCCAAAATGTGACCGTTCGCCGTCGTGCCTGCTCTCGGTTTTCTAACTTTGCTCTACCACAGAGAGAACTATCGAGAGGAAGTGGTCAGGAATCATGCAAAAGGTGCAGCGGTTCAGTGACTGGTTGACTAAGTGGTTCATACTGGTGGTCCTAGTTTGGGCCGCCATCAACTTCTTTGTCCCGCAGATTAGCATTTGGGCCCGCAGCTACACCAACTACTTCCTGAGCATTATTCTCTTTGGCATGGGGTTGACCCTGAGCCTGGACGATTTCAAGCGAATCGTCAAGATGCCGCTCATGGTCATCGTCGGCACCATAGCTCATTACCTGATCATGCCTCTGCTGGCCGTGCTGCTCTGCCGCATCTTCCGGCTGGACGGCATGATTGCCGTGGGTGTCATCCTGGTGGGCTGCTGCCCCTCGGGAACCTCATCCAACGTCATGTCTTACCTGTCGCGTGGCGACGTTGCCCTGGACGTGTCCATAGGCTTGCTTTCCACACTGTGTGCGCCCTTCATGATCCCCATGCTGATGAACCTGCTGGCCAGCCAGTATGTGGCCATCCCCACCAAGCAGCTCTTCCTGACCGCACTTGAGGTGGTGCTGATCCCCATCGCCCTGGGCCTGGCCGTCCACGCCATCTTCAAGGAGAAGGTGCAGAAGGTGACCGTAGCCCTGCCGGCAGTCTCGCAGATTGCCATTCTGGTCATCATTGGTGTGGTGGTCTCGGTCAACCACGCCAAGCTCTTCACCGCTGCCACCGCCTTGGTTCTGCCGGTGGTCATGCTCCACAACCTGTGCGGGTACGGGCTGGGTTTCCTCTTCAGCCGACTCATGTACCGGATTTACCCCAAAGGCTTCCGCTACGCCCAGCAGAAGGCCATCACCTTCGAGGTGGGCATGCAGGATTCGGGACTGGGTGCGACCCTGGCCCTGCAGGCCTTCGCAGCCGACCCGATCGTGGCCATTCCTTCCACCTTCTTCAGCGTCTGGCACAACATCTCCGGCTCGGTCCTGTCCGCCTGGTGGCGTCGGCATGACGACCGTCTCGGGATTGCCGCCGACTCCGCCCAGGGTCGTCCTGAGCCGGCTCGCGCCTGATTCCGGAACGCCTTGATTGCTGGCTCGACCTGCTACATGTCCGGTCCGGCCAGCAGGAAGCCCAGGGTCGTCAACAGAGGCGGCAGGAAGATAGATGCCGATAGATAGCCCAGGGCTGCCAGGTGCCGTCTCTGCCGGGCCAGGGCCAACACTTCGTTGACCGCTGTCGAGAAGGTGGAGAAGCCACCTAGCAGTCCTGTGGCCAGCAGCAGCCGTCCCCAGTTAGGCAGTCCGTGGAATGTGGCCAGGGCGGCCACCAACCCTGCGGCCAATCCGGCCAGCAGGTTGATGATCATGGTCGACAGGGGCAGATCCACCTGCCAGCGGGCCTTGACCAGGGTATCCAGCAGGTAGCGCAGTCCGGCCCCCAGGCCGCCGCACAGGCAAATCAGCAAAGTGAATGCAATGGTCATCGCGCACCCGCCTGGATGTGCGCGGCCAGACGCGCTCCCAGCGCTGCCATGACCCAAGAGACCATCAGGCCTCCGGCAAAGGAGACCAGCAGGTAGGCAAGGGTTGCCTGGATGTGACCGCCCGACAGGCCTTGGACCAATTCCAGCGAGAGCGTTGACATGGTCGACAGCCCTCCGCACAGGCCCATGCCCAGGCCCTTGTTGGTCAGCTGCCTTCGGCGTGCGTGTGCGCTTTTGGGTAGCCCGGCCAGGAAGGCGGTCAGCAGGGCGTAGCCTGCACAGGCGATCAGGTTGGCCAGGAAGGTTCCCGCATGCAACGGTCCGGTCTGGCCTGGCAGCAGGCTCAGGGAATACCGGCATCCGGTGCCTAGGGCTCCACCTAGAATCACCGCCACAGCTGTGGCCATGTCAGGTCTGGTAAGGGGTTTGGTCATTGAAGGCCTCGGTTCCCGACGGATCAGCGTCCGCAGGGACGGGCTGAATGGCATGCACCTGCACCCGGCCCGTAGACGGGATCGTCGAATCGTGGTGCAGGAACTATCAGCAGTTTGCGGTTCGGGGCTCAAGCTCCGGGCGGGTTCCATCGCCCGGAGCCCATTCTATGAGTGGAAGTGGACCGTAACTGACGTGGCTGCCGCAACAGCTCACTCGGTGTGGTTCTCCGGATCCAGGGTCAGCCGGTCGTCGTCGGCGTCGTAGTCGAAGAGCTCGCCGTAGCGGCCCCAGGTGATGGCGGTGTCAAACTGCTGGACGGCCTCCTTGTCCGAGTGGTGGGCCCTCAGCAGGTCCAGGATCAGGGAGCCATGCAGGCTCTTGTCGTCGCTGTTCTTCAGAGCCCGGTCGATGATGCGGATCAGCGGGACGTGGTCCATCAGCATCTGTGAGAACATCTTCTTGCTCTCCAGAATGTCCGCGTCGTGCCAGGCTCGGCCCTGGTCGGTCAGCCTGACATGTCCGTTGTCCGCCTGGAAGATGCCCAGCATGAGCCCGGCGTCGATCAGGGGGAAGAGGTCGTCCACTTCGAAGGAGAGCTTGGCGGCCAGGTCGGCCAGGTCCATGCCGTTGGGCTGGTTGACCATGACATCGGCCAGACCGGCCAGGCCGCCGGGGGTTGCGTCGGGCAGGTTGCGCTCGGCGGTCTCCTCGTCCCGCACCGAGTCCCGCACGGCCTGACGGTTGCGCACCTTGGTCTGCAGACGGCGGCGGATGTCCTCACTGTCGCGTTGGCCGGTCAGGATGGAGTAGAGGTAGTCCACGCAGGACTGGAAGAGGTCGGACTGCTTGTCCCGAGGCCTGTCCAGGTTGATGGGCACGTTGGCGATGACTCGGCCGGGATGCGAGTCCAGGACCAGGACCCGGTCGGCCATTTCCACGGCCTCTTCAATGTTGTGGGTGACGATCAGGACCGATTTGACGCTGCCAGCCTCCTCGGACCAGACCTTGAGGACCTCCTGGCGAAGGTTTTCGGCGGTCAGCACGTCCAAGGCCGAGAAGGGCTCGTCCATGAAGAGGGCGTCCGGCTTCAGAACCAGGGCCCGGGCGATGCCCACGCGCTGGCGCATGCCGCCGGAGAGCTCCTTGGGGTAGGCGCTTTCGAAGCCGTCCAGGCCTATGGCATCGATGGCAGCCAGGGAGAGTTTCTCGCGTTCCTTCTTGGGCACGCCCCGGGCCTGCAGGCCCAATTCGACGTTGTCTTTGACAGTCAGCCAGGGCATCAGGGCGAAGCTCTGGAAGACTAGGGCCACGCCGGGGTTGGGCCCGTCCAGCTGCTTGCCCCGGTATTCGACGCTGCCCTTGCTGGCTGGAACCAGACCGGCGAGGATGCGCAGCAGGGTGGACTTGCCGGCGCCTGAGCGGCCCAGGATGGCCACCACCTCGCCCTCGTGCAGGGTGAAGTCAATATTGTCCAGGACGGTCAGCTCCGCGCCCTTGTCAGACTGGTAGGTCTTGGTCACGTGCTCGGCCGTGATGATCCCGTT